>JAFGKN010000467.1 GCA_016928605.1 Planctomycetota bacterium
TCGTGATCTCCCCCGAAGAGGACGAAGAGACCGCTCGCCTCGTCGAAGGCGAGGGGAGAGTTCCGCCTCGAGCGCGGAACGCCGCAGGCGGCCTCGGCGGCGTCCTCGATGCTCCGCGAGAGGTCGCGCGCGGCGCGCAGCGCGCCGAGGAGCCGGCGCTTGCCCAGGAGCTCCGCGACGGACTCGACCTGCGCGCGGAAACCGCCGGCGGGCGGAAGCCGCGAGAGGGACTCCGCGCGGGCGGCGAGGCTCCGGATCTCCTCGTCCGTCCCGGCGCCCTCCGGGTCCCGGAACCAGGCGAGCCGGATCCGGCCGGCGAGGTCGGCCGCCGCCTCACCGAGCGCCTCGAGCTCGCGGCAAGGTCTCCTCGCCCCTCCATCATCGGACTCCCGCTGCTCGACCTCGAGGCGGCTCCACTTCCCCGTCGCGATGTCGTAGACGACCGTGCGCGTCCACCCGATGGCGCCGGCCTTCTTGTCGGCGCCGATCGCGACGAGCTTTCCCCGCCGGGGATCGCACGCGAGCGCGTGCCAGCTCAGCCCGTCGAGCTCGGCCGCGGGAGGAGAGGAGCTCCACGTGCCTTCGGCGAGGGAGAAGGCGTGGAGCACGCTTCCGCCCGAGAGGCAGTAGACGGTCCTCGCGGAGGGATCGCACGCCGCCTGGTAGTACGGCTGGAACCGCTCGGCGGCGGGCCCCGCGGCGGACACCGAGCTCCAGGCCCGCGACTCCGGATCGAAGGCCTGGACGCAGGGCGCCCCCTCGGCCGCACCGACGAGGAGCAGCCGGTCGGAGCCGGGCACGCGGAGGAGGACCGCGCCCGTCCGCTCGCCCGTCGCGCCCTCGTCGACGCGCGTCCAGGGGGGAGAGCGCGGCTCCGCTCCCGAAAGGACCGGAAGGGCCGCAAGGACCGCGATCGCTGCAAGAACTGCCGCCGCGAGCGCCGAGCGACCCGAGACGAAGACGAAGGATGCGAGAGCGCCGCGCCATCGAGAAGCGTTTCTTTCGAGCATGGTCTCACCTCCTGCCGCGGAAAGCCGGCCCCGATGCTACCTCGGACGCCGCCCCGCGGCGAGCGTCGACCCGGCGGCCCGGCGTCGCGTCGCTCTAGTGGAGGGGCTTCGTCTCCTTGTCGATCAGGATCGGCCTGGCTCGCCAGTCGTGGTCCTTCAGATAGCCGATCTCCTTCACGCGCGGCCGGCGTTCACGAAGCCGGACCGAGTTCACGCCCAGCTCATGGCCATCGGAAAGATGGTTCTTGCCCACACACTCGAGGCGGAACGTGTACGTGCCCGGCTCGGGCCAGAAGTCCAGGAGCTGGTAGTCGTCGACGCCGGTCTCGCCGCGGTAGAGATCGATGGGCCTGCCGAGCTTCACGCCGTCGAGCGAGGCCTGGTAGATGCCCGAATGGGGTGAACGCTCCAGGACCGCGATCAGCCTCAGCGGCTCCTTCTCCTCGACCTCCAGCTCGCACTCGAGCCAGCCTTCCTTCGTGCTTTCCGGCGCGAAGCGCCGGACCTCCTCCGTGTCGTGATACCGCTCGCTGTTGTGGCGGCTCGTCGTTCCGCGGCCGCGATGCTCCGGGTCTTTCTGGTCCGCGCCCCAGGCGATCACGCGGTCGATGCAGGGCAGGCGGCGCTCCTCGGCTGTCGTCGTCTTCGCGAACCTCTTGGCCGGCCCCATCTGATACCAGAAGGCCACGCTGGCCCAGTCGTCCTGCCGCGGTCCGTAGAGGCGGCTCCTCTTCTCCGTGTTCTCGTCCAGGTTGAGCCAGCCCATGGTCTCGAGCGTCACCCGGATGCTCCTCGAGAAGGGAATCGGATCGCGGATGTGCCACCGGTAGCACGACGACATCTGACCGACGTCCCGCAGCTTGTGGCTCAGGTAGGGCGTGCCGAAGTAGGGCGTGAGGCACTCCTTCTGGCCCCAGGCCGACAGGAAGTAGTCCTCGGTGCCCGTGCCCCAGATCGACGGGGCAGCTTCCCCGTCGATCGATATGCGGATATCACCCTCGCCGAACCAGTCGGGGCTCCGGGTGCGGACCGACAGGACGGTGCCGACGTAATGGCCCTTCCCCTCCGTTTCTAAAACCACGTACTCCTGGTCGGATCGGCTGGGATCGGTCTCGACAGGGTACTCCTGCCGGTACCGGGCGCAGAAGTACATCGTGTTCTCGGGCAGCGATTCCTTCCTGATCCAATCGATCGCGTAGTACAGCGCGCGGATCGGCCTCGTCGGGCTCTGATTGATCACCTCGATCCGGGCCGACTCGCGGAACGGCATCCTCCAGAAGCAGTTGTACGAATCGCCGTCCTCGGTCACGACGGGCATGCTGAGGACCGTCGTCCGCCTGCCGAAGCCGGCCGCGAAGAAATCGCTCATCGGGGCCTCGACGTCAGGCTCCTCGCGGCCGTCCCAGTACATGCGGATGAGGATCTCCTGCGGGTTGGCCCGGCCGCGCTTCTCCTCCCCGAACTGGAGCGACTGGAAATGATAGACGGTCATCCAGATGTGCGTGATGACTCCGGGTCCCTGCAAGTCGGCCGCCACGACGGTCTCGCCCGGCTCGACGATCCGATCGCAATCGGCGTTGGCCGCAGGGTCCGGCCGGCCGTCCTCGCCCAGCCGCGCGGAGCTGGCGCACATGCCGCGGCCTTCCTCCCACCGCGTCAGGTCGTCGAGCACGCCGTCGGCCGGGAGCGAGCCATGCCAAGCAGCGCCGAGCAGAATCGCCAGCACGGTGAGCGCGTGCCGCATCCAGTGGAATACGTGAAGGCACGCGATGGAGGAGGCTGTTTGCTTGCCGCGTGAGGGCTTCCCATCGAGCATCGCTGAACTCCTGGCAGATGGTGGAAGACGAGCTGCGCGAAAGCTCGAGTATAGGACGACAGCGCCTCTGCTTTCATACCTAAAGAGTCTATTTCAGCAGGCCATCCTGGCTTCGGCCGGCTGCGGAGCCGGCGGCCCCCATCGCGGCGAGCGCGGCCCCCGCAGCCCGGCGCCGCTGGCGCCCATCGCCGCGAGCGCGGGAGAAAGGCCGTTGGCACGCGGCCGCGCCCGCGATGTACCATCGCCCTTCCCGCCCCGCGGCTCGATCGCAAAGGGCGGCGAGCGGGGACGCGGGGGAGAGGCGGCCTCGCGATCGGCTGCCCTTGGGTCAGGCGGTGCGCTCGCCGCCGGAGCGCGCCGCCGCAGGCGGAACCGTCCACAGCATCGAGAGGCACTCGAGGAGGCGCCAGGGAGGCGCATCGCAGCCATGAAGGACACTCGCATCGCAGCGAAGACAGAGCGGCGCTCGGCTCGCAGAATCCTCAGGCGTCACCCCAGCGCCGGAGCATCGCCCCCTCTCGTGAAGCCGCCGCGCGAGCGCGGGCCTCTTGCGCCGAGGTTTTCGGCGCGCGCTTTCTCGGCGCCAGCCCTCTTCGGGCTGTGGGCGCTCGCCTCCCTCGGGCCCGCGGCCCTCGCGCGGCCCGAAGGCGAGGGCGTCGCGGTCCGATCCGACGGGCAGAGGGTGGAGATGCGCCGGGGAGACCTCTCGCTCGTCTTCGACGCGGGAGGGAGGGGCCTCGTGACGCGGGCCGAAGGATCCGGGGTCACGTACGGCTCGGCGAATGCGTCCAGCGGGCTCTTCGCTTCGCTCGCCGTCGCCCGCGGCGAGCCCTCGCCTCTCGCCCCGATCGCGGGTGATGAGGTGCGCGGGGAGGTGCGCGTCGAGCGGGTCGCCGGCTCGGTGACGGAAGAGGGCGGCGAGGCGACGATCTCGGGGACTTGCTCGTTCGCCGGCATCGGGGATGCGCCCTTCTCCGTCGCGGTGCGCGTCCCCCGCGAGGGGCCCGCGATGAGCGTCTCGGCCGAGATCGCGCTGCCGGAGAGCGCGAGGCGGCACTTCCTCGCCTCCTTCGGCCTCGCCCTTCCCCTCGACCTCGACTTCCACCCGACGTCGAAGATGGGATCCGAGGTGGACCGGGAGAAGGCCGCCGCGGCCATCCTCCCCCGGGCCGGGACGCCGGTTCCGGAAGTCCGCTGGCTCGTCGCCGAGCAGGACTCGGCGAGCGTCTGGGGGCCGATGCTCTGGACGCTCGCGGGCATCCGCCAGGTCACGCCCGCGGCGATGGAGGTCTGGGAGGCCTGGTCCCCCGTGAATCCGCCGCTGGTCCTTCAAGCCCACCGGGTCCATCCGGGGTGGATGGCCGTCGCCGACGGCCGGAGGGTCGTGGCCGCCGGCCTTGGAGGCATCGAGCGCATCGCACCGAAGGAGATCCTCGTCGATGCGGGCGCGCGGGTCCTCCGGGTCTGCTTCCACTCGCCCCGGTCGCGGCCGCTCGACCTCGCGACGGCCCCCGCGATCTTGTCCGCGGGACCGGCCCATGTCTTCATGGAGCCCGCGGGCCGCGACGACCGCAAGGCCGTGGCGTACAGGAGCCCGGAGAGCCGGCCCGAGCTCGCCGAGATCGGCGAAGCCCTCCGGGATCTCCCTCCCTCGGAGTGCAACTTCGGTCGCGCGCCGCTGGTGGAGGCAGCCGCCCCTCGAGATGTTCCTGCGTATCCGGCCGATCCGGAGTACAGCTCGCACGAGCCGGGGAGGCCGGACGAGATCCCGATCTGGATCGACGAGACCCGGGGCCGCGACATCGACGCGTTCCCGATCACCCGCGGCGTGCCTCTCGCCCAGGGCGTCCTCCCCGGAACGGATGCAGCCGATGCGGCCGGCCGCGATCCGGATGCTCGCGGCGTGAGCGACGTCGCACTCCTCGACGAAGAGGGACGGCCGGTCCCCTGCGCCGCGCGCGCTCTCGCGTTCTGGCCCGACCGCAGCGTCAAGTGGCTCCTCCTCGACTTCCAGGCACGCCTGCGAGCGGATGCGGGAGCGAAGCTGACGCTCCTCGTCGGCGCGCGCGCCAGGAGAGCGCCGATGCGGCCGGATGCGGACCGAGCCGGCGGCGGCCCGCGAAGCGCCGCGATGTCCGCCTCGGCCCCGCGGACCCTCGAGGTCTCCGAGGCTCCGGGGCGCGTGATGGTCGACACGGGCGCGCTATGGATGTCCTTCCGCGTCGAGGACGGGCAGCTCGCCCTCGAGGGCCGTCTCGACCTGGACGGCGACGGCAGGACGGCCGGCGATGAGACGATCATCGACTGGAAGAGCGCCAGGGAAGACGGAGCGGCCGGCGCGACCGAGGGATCTCCGGAGTCCTCTCCCGAGACCGCCCCGCGAGAAGCGGAGGCGCTCGGGGCGCCGGGTCGCGGCGAGCCATCCGCGTCGCGGAGCACCGCGACGCCCGGCCTTTCATCGCCGGGCATCTTCGGCTGCGCCTTCTCGCACGTGGACGACCCCGCCCGGTTTCCCTCCGGGGTGTGGATCGACCCGGGCCGGCCCGATCCCGGAAGGGCCGTCGTGCGCGAGCTCCGCGTGGAGGAGCGCTCGCCCCTCCGGGTGGTCGTGCTCGTCCGGGCCAGCCTGCGCCACCGGCGGCTCGCCTCGACGATCCCCGCCGCCCACAGGCCCGAGGACGGAACTCCGGTGAGCCTGCGGCTCCATTTCCACGCCGGCTCGCCGCTCGTCCGCGTCCAGCACACGTTCCTCTTCGCGGGAGACGTGCGGTTCGACTACCTCCGCGAGCTGGGGCTTCTCCTTCCGCTGCCGGCCCGCGCGCGCGCGACGGTGCGCACGTCGGTCGACGGCGCGGAGGTCGACCTGTCCGGCGCCGACGAGGCCGGCATCCTGCAGGAATCGAGCGACTCGGCCCTCGCCTGGAAGGCCTGGAGAGCACGGGGCGGGAGCTCCGAGGGGAAGCAGGGCCGGCAGCCGGAGCCCGGGCCGCGAGGGAGCGGGAAGCCGGCGGTCGAGATCCCGGCGAGAGGGCGCGCCGCCGATGGATGGCTCGACGTCTCCGGAGAGCGCTGGGGCGTCGTGGTGGGACTGCGGCGGATGCGGGAGATGCACCCGCAGGAGATCGCCGTCGACGAGGCGGGGGTGTGGACGCGCTTCTACCCGCCCCGCGCGGCGCCGATGGACCTCCGGCGCTACGCGTTCAAGTACGGCGACGGCGAGTCGACGTCGACCGGGTTCGGCTCCGCGTTCGGCGCGCTGCGGACGCACGAGGCGCTCTGGTGCTTCCATCCA
>JAFGKN010000468.1 GCA_016928605.1 Planctomycetota bacterium
CGAGGAGGCTCTCCGGCAGGACAATGATTCCGTCGACGCGTGGATCTACCTCGGCCTGGCCAAGGCGAAGCTGGGCAAGCTCGATGAGGCGGAGGCCCACGCGCGCAAGGCGCTGACCCTCGAGCCGGATCACACCCTGGGTCGCAGATTCCTCATCACGTTCCTGAAGGACCAGGGGAAGATCGACGCGGCGATCGAGCAATGCGAGGAGCTCCTGCGCCTGCAAAAGGAGTCCGCGGTGGCGCATTGCCAGCTCGGCCTGTTCCTCACGCACAAGGGGCGCCTCGAGGAGGCGCGGGGCCACCTCCAGCGGGCGATCCAGCTGCGTCCGGACTACGCCGAAGCGTATTACAACCTCTGCGCCGTCTGCACGAAGGAAGGAGACCGCCGCGGAGCGCGGCGGAACCTGGAGCTCGCGATCCGCGCGAAGCCTGACTACGCGGAGGCGCTCAACAGCCTCGGAGTGCTCGTCTATGGAGAGACCGGAAACCTGGACGAGGCGGAGCGCTACGCGCGCCGCGCGCTCGAGGCCGATCCGGCTTACTTCCAGGCTCACGAGAACCTAGGCATCGTCCTCGAGAAGCGCGGCCGGTGGGAGGAGGCCATCCAGCACTACAACCTGGCTCTGAAAGGCCACGAGAGCTCGCCGCGGACGCTCACGCTGCTGGCCTGGATCCTCGCGACCTGTCCGGAGGACTCCCTGCGCAACGGGCGTTTCGCCGTGAATCTCGCCGAGAAGGCGTGCGATGCGACGGGCCGGAGGGACTCGAAGCCACTCGACGTTCTGGCCGCGGCCTGCGCCGAGGTGGGGGACTTCGATCGGGCGGCGCACGCGGCCCGCGCGGCCCTGTCGGCGCTTCCGGCCGATCCCCGGCAGCTGGAAGCTCGGGATGCCATCGAGGCGCGCCTGGAGCTGTACCTCGAGAGAAGGCCGTACCGCCAGCCTCGGCCGTAGCGGCATCCTCGACAGCAGGCGAGAGAGATGTCCGCGATCGGCGCGGCGGCCCCGAGCGGAGAGGCGACAGCCGCCGGGACCAGCCTCGGTCATGGGTCCCGGAGATCTCGGTCCGAGCGGGGTTCGAGGTTGAACCCGTCTCGCGATGGTGCTCCGATGTCGTGGAGGCCGGCTGCCTGGAGCGGTGGGCCGCAGAGAGCGAGGTGGATGAGATGAACCTTCGGGCACGGACGAGTTGTCTGCTTGTCTTCGCGGCTCTGGCGGCTCTTGCGTCCGCGCGAGTGGCCTCCGGCGAGGAGGCCGCGCCGCCGCCGGGCGAGGCGATGGTCCGGACGTTTCTCGAGGAGGAGGCTCTCGCGCTCTCGGCGCGCTGCCTCGAGGGCATCCGCGATCTCGAGACGTGGGAGGCGAGGCGCGGGGAGCTGCGCCGCGAGCTGAAGGAGATGCTGGGGCTCGAGCCGGAGCCGCCGCGCGAGTCGCTGCGGATCGCCGTCACGCGGACGATCGACCGCGAGGATCTCGGCATCGTCGTCGAGAATCTCCACTTCGAGTCGATCCGCGGGCTCTACGTGACGGCGAACCTCTACCGCCCGCGGTCCTTCAGCGGCCGGCTGCCGGCGGTTCTCTACCTCTGCGGGCACGGCCAGGTGAAGGCGGGCGGCGTCTCGTACGGCAACAAGGCCTACTACCAGCACCACCCCGCGTGGTTTGCCCGCAATGGATACGTCTGCCTCATCATCGACACGCTCCAGCTCGGCGAGATCGAGGGGCATCATCACGGGACCTACCGGCTCGGCATGTGGTGGTGGGTCGCGCGCGGCTACACGCCGGCGGGCATCGAGGCGTGGAACTCGATCCGCGCGCTCGACCTCCTCGCGACGCGGCCGGAGGTCGATCCGGAGAGGATCGGCGTCACCGGCCGGAGCGGGGGGGGCATCGGAAGCTGGTGGCTCGCGGCGCTCGACGACCGCGTGGCGGCGGCGGTCCCGGTGGCGGGGATCACCGACCTGCGCAACCACGTCATCGACGGCTGCATCGAGGGGCACTGCGACTGCAACTATCCCGTCAACCTCTACCGGTGGGACTACCCGGCGCTCGCCGCGCTCGCGGCTCCCCGGCCGCTCCTCTTCTCGAACTCCGACAAGGACGGCATCTTTCCGCTCGACGGCGTGCTGCGCGTGCACGAGCGGGTGCGGAGCATCTACGCACTGCACGGCGCGAGAGACCGGCTCGGGCTGCTGATCACGGAGGGACCGCACGGCGACACGCAGGATCTGCGCGTCCCCGCCTTCCGCTGGATGGCGAGATGGCTGAAGGATGAGAAGGACGCCGTGGTCCGCTACCCCGCCGAGAAGCTCTTCGAGCCGGCCGATCTGAAGGTGCTCGACGAGATCCCCGCGGACCAGATCAACACGCGCGTCCACGAGGTCTTCGTCCCCGCCGCGGAGGAGCCGGAGGTACCGGCCTCGCTCGCGGACTTCGATGCGCTCCGCTCGCGCCTCGTCCTTGCGCTCCGGGCGAGGACGTTCCGCAACGAGCCGTCGGTCCATCCTCCCGCCGGAGCTCAGGGAGTGGAGGTGGGCGCGGCGGACCGCCGCGACGGGCTGCGCATCCGCCGGTGCTCGGTCTGGAGCGAGCGCTCGGTCCGCCTCCC
>JAFGKN010000469.1 GCA_016928605.1 Planctomycetota bacterium
ACGACGCTCTACGAGATGCTCACGGAGCGGCCGCCGCTGCAGGGGAAGTCGCACCAGGAAACGCTCGCTCAGATCATCTCGCGGGATCCCGTGCAGCCGCGGAAGCTCCGCCCGCGAGTGCCGCGGGACCTCGACACGATCGTGATGAAGTGCCTGCGGAAGGATCCGAGGGACCGCTTCGGGACGGCCGAGGCGCTGGCCCAGGACCTGCGGAGGTTCGTCCGGGGGGATCCGATCGAGGCGCGGCCGCAGGCGCCGATCGAGAAGCTCGTGCGCCGGGCGAAGCGGCACGCGATGAAGATCGGCGCCGCCATCCTCCTGGTCCTGCTCGCCGGCGTCTCGGCGCTGTTCATACACCAGTTCAGGGTCCGTCTCGCCGAGGGGAGAGCCGCCGAGGAGTCGAAGGCCCGGTCGGAGTACACGGGCCGCATCGCACGCGCGGTCTCGCGGATCCAGATCGGCGAGATGAACCAGCACCTCGCCATGAACTCTCCTCACCGGTCGGATCCGGCGGACCTCTTCACCGGCCTGCGCCTCGACTCGATCACCGCGCCGCCATCGCGGGAGGAGCTCGACGCGGCGATTCTCGAGATCGAGACGGCCGCGGGCTCCGTGCCTCCGGGCTTCGACGGCCACGACGCCTACTACCACTGGGCTCGGGCCCTCGACCTCCGCGGCGAGCGGGAAGCGGCGCTCGAGAAGCTCGAGCACCTGCTCGCGATCCGCCCGGACTTCATCCCCGCTCTCGTCCTCGCCGCCGAGATCCAGCGCGAGCTGGGACGGCACGAGCAGGCGCAGGCGACGGAGTCGAGAGCCGAAGAGGCTGCGTCGTCCTCGCCGCACCGCTGGGCGAAGGCCTGGTACGAGGGGCGCCGGGCCGAGCGCCAGAAGCGCTGGGGAGACGCCGTCGTCGCCTACGGCATCCTCATGGACTCGACGGCCGATGGCGATGTGCCCTACGAGGGATTTCGCATGGAGTCCCGCCTCCGGCGTGGACAGGCGCGCCTTGCCGCGAAGGAGCCGGCTGGAGCACTCGCGGACTTCAGCATCGCGAGCCACGAGTGGCCCGAGGCCATGGAGCCCCGGCTCTACCTCGGCCGGGTGCTCCACCTGCAGGGGGAGAAGGAGGCGGCCCGGCGGACCTTCGAGGAGCTCCACGACTCCCGGCCTGCCGACCAGAAGGATCTCGCGGCGGCCTGGATCGTTCTCGCCTACCTGTACAGCCACGACTGGGAGGCCGCCCTCGACTGGGCGGGGAAGCTGAGCGAGGCAGGCCTGCGCGAGCGCCTCCGGAGCTTCTGCCTGGTCAGGCTCGAGCGCTTCGGCGAGGCGGAGGAGGCCGCGCGCGTGGCCGTCGGCCTGGACGACAGCGACGCGGGAGCGCACCTCATGGTGGCGGTGGCGCTGCACGGGCAGAAGAAGTACGCCGCCGCGAAGGAGAGCTGCCGGAGGGCCATCGAGCTCGACCCGGATCACTTCGCGGCTTACCACACGATGGGACAGCTCCACTACGACTGGGGCGAGGTCGCCGAGAGCATCCGGTGGTACGAGCGGTCGATCGCGCGCAATCCGCGGAGCCCCGCGACGCTCGGCAATCTCGGCGCGGCTCTCGTCCAGTCGGGGAAGGCGGAGGAGGGCTTCCGCCTGCTCGAGGAGAGCTACGCGATCCAGCGCACTTCCCTCTGCTGCGCATCCCTCGCCCTCACCCACGGGATCCTGAGGCGCCCGGGCTGGGAGACGGAGAGGCGGAGGCTTTTCGAGGAGGCGATCCGGATCGATCCGAAGTGCTGGATGGCGCTCGCCAACCTCGGCGTCGATCTCTACATGGCGGAGGGAAAGCTGCTCGAGGGGCTGGAGAAGCTCCGCCGCGCGGCGGAGCTGAACCCCGGATGGCACCTCACCCACGCCCACCTCGGACGCATCTACGAGCGGCTCGGACTCGATGACGATGCCGTCGAGCACTACCTGTTGGCCGGGGAGCGGGTGCTCCGCGATACGACCCCCGGCGACGTTCAGCTCGGGAACATCATGCGGCTCGGTAACACGATGGCCAAGGCGAGCGCGTATCCCGAGGTGCGGGCGAAGGGCATCGAGCTCCTCGCCGGCGCGGCTCGAGACGAGCGCTACTCCCGCTGGGCCTCGGTCGTCTCGGACTATGCGTCGGCGCTTCTCGCCTGCGAGCGGTACGAGGAGGCCCTCGCGGCCTTCGACCGCAGCGTGGAGCTGGACCGCGGCGGCACGTTCGCACTCGCGAACCGGGGGATCTGCCGCGGCAAGCTGGGGCGGCCGCGGGAAGCGCTCGAGGACTTCCTCGAGTCGCTCGAGCTGGGCGGAGAGGGACGCTTCTCCTACGTCGCGGAGCACATCCTGGTGCTCTTCCGCGAGCACCGAGGCGCCGATTTCGGGGAGGCCCTCGACCGGCTCCGGGCGAAGCTCGGTGCGATGGCGGAGCGGGGCGCAGGCGAGGCCGAGGCCCTGTGGAACGTGTGGCTCATGGTCACTCTCTGGGTCGATCGCAGGGAGCTTCCCGCCGTACTCGATGCTCTCGACGCGCTCGCCGCGAAGGCGCCCGAGAGCGGAGGCGATGCCGTGCGGGCGCGCGCCGCCGAGGTCCGCTGGGCCCTCGAGGGCTGGCGGGACGGCAGCGCGATCCGCATCAACTGCGGCGGCGGCGAGCACCGGGACACGAGCGGCGTTCAGTGGGACGGCGACCGGCTCTTCGCCGGCGGGCTCGCGCACGACGTCACGCAGGATCCTCCGCCCTGGAGCACCGACCGAGGGAAGATCTCGGCGGCCGTCGACCCCGCGATCTACCGCACCTTCCGGCGGTTCCCGCCGACGAGCTCCGGCCCGGCCGGCTACCGCGTGCCGGTCCTCCCCGGCGACTACCGCGTGACGCTCCACTTCGTCGAGATGTTCTCGAATCCCTCGCAGGGCTGCATCTTCGGCGTCAAGCTCGAGGAGGAGACCGCTCTCGAGAAGTACAAGCCGCGGCGCGCGGGCGTGGCGACGGCCGACCGCAAGTCGTTCGTGGTCCGAGGCGCCGACGCGCTGCTCGGGATCCTTCTCCTCCCCGAGCGAGGTGCCCCTCAGATCTGCGCGATCGAGATCGAGAGGCAGTAGCCGAGCGGCGGTGGCGGCGGCTTCCCGGTCCGTGCACGAGTCCCGCAGCCGAGCCCGAGCCCGAAAGTGGCGCTGCTGCTGCTGCGGTGGCCGAGTCCGAGTCGGTGGCGGTGTCGGTGTCGGTGTCGGTGTCGGTGTCGGTGTCGGTGGCGGTGG
>JAFGKN010000470.1 GCA_016928605.1 Planctomycetota bacterium
CGTCGAAGAACGCCTCCCCTCCGCGCGCGACGATCTCCCGCTGGAGAAGCTCGCCGATCCGCATCGTCTCCGGCGGCGACTCCGGCCAGCTCTCCGGCAGGTCGACCATCAGCGCCAGCAGCTCCGTGCAGCTCAGCTTCTCCGCGCCGCTCTCGATCCGCCGGCCAGGGGCGGCGCACCCGGAGGCAAGGCCAACGATCAAACCGCCCATCACCACGAATGGAAGATTGACTCTTGCCATGCGACTCGACTCCCCCGCGAGGGAACCGGACGATCGCCGCCGTCGACACCTGGGGCGACCGGCCGGCTTCGTGTAGAATCCATGGCGATTCTACCGGTCGGGAGAGGAGAGGGCGAGGTTCTTGCCGAGCCGCGTCTGCGTGCCTGCTGCACCGACCTGTCAGCGTCTCGTCCAGCGAGGATCCCATGAAGATGAACTGCGCCCATTCCGCCCCCACGATGGCCGCCCGTCTCGCGCTGCTCTCCATCGCCTGGCTGCTGCTCGATCCCGCCGGACGACTCCTCGGCGCTCCCGAGACCTCCGAGTCCGCGCCGGCTGGCCCGTCCGTCCGCGTGGCCGGCATCGTGCTCAAGTGGATCCGCGGGGACAAGGAGGCCAACTTCCGCCGCGCCGAGCCGATGATCCGCGAGGCGGCCGCGCGCGGCGCGAAGATCGTCTGCACCACCGAGTGCTTCCTCGATGGCTACGCGATCGCCGACAAGAGCATCCCGCTCGATGCGTACCGCGCTCTCGGCGAGCCGATCCCCGACGGGCCCTACTTCCGCCGGCTCGCCGCGCTCGCCGATGAGCTGGATATCCACCTGGTCGCCGGCATGCTCGAGGCCGACGGCGACCTGCGCTTCAACGCAGCGGTGCTTCTCGGGCCCGACGGCAAGCTGATCGGCGAGTACCGCAAGCAGAAGCTCGGACACGAGTCGGAGCGCAACCAGCCGGGCAACTCGTCCTCCGTCTTCGCCACCCCTCACGGCCGCTCCGGCATCCTGATCTGCGCGGATCGGCGCGACCGCGATGTCGTCCGGCGCTTCTTCGACCGCGGCGCGCAGTACCTCCTCTGCCCCTCCGGAGGCATGTTCGGGCCGCGGAAGAACGATCGCATCCTGCAGGCGCGCTCGCGCGAGAACGGCGCCTACATCGTCTTCGTCCACCCCGCGGAGTTCCTCGTGACCGGGCCGGACGGCTCGATCGTCGAGCGCACGATCCTCGGCGACCGGCTCCTGGTCGCGCCAGCCGACGTCGACACCGAGGTCGATTCGCGGCGCGTCTTCCTGTTCGACCTGCCCCTCGGCCGGCTCCCCGCTGGCGCGCGTTCGCCGCTCGTTTCGACCGGCGCACCGGACGTGAAAGTCGACGACATCAAGACGCTCCTCGAGAAGCGGATCATCGATCCGTCGCTCCCCCTCGCCGAGGTGCGCACCTACACGAAGAGCCGCGTGCCGCGGATGGCCCACTTCGACGACGTCGATGAGTGGGAGGCCTACGCGGAGGATCTCCGGCGGAAGATCCTCGAGCGCGTGGTCCTTCGCGGCGAGGGAGCGCGGTGGAGCGAAGCGGCGACGCGCGTCGAGTGGCTCGGCGAGATCGAGGGCGGACCGGGCTACCGCATCCGCCGCGTCCGCTTCGAGGCGCTGCCCGGTCTCTGGATCGCCGCGCTCCTCTACGAGCCCGAGAAGCTCGAGGGCAAGGTACCGGTCGTCCTGAACGTCAACGGCCACGACGGAAAGGGCAAGGCGGCGCCCTACAAGCAGATCCGCTGCATCAACCAGGCGAAGCGCGGCATGATCGCCCTCAACGTCGAGTGGCTCGGCATGGGGCAGCTCCGCGGCGAGGGCTACGGCCACTACCGCATGAACCAGCTCGACCTGTGCGGAACGAGCGGCCTGGCGCCGTTCTACCTCTCGATGAAGCGCTCGCTCGATCTGCTGCTCTCCCTCGAGCACGCCGATCCGGAGCGCGCGGCGGTCGCCGGTCTCTCCGGCGGAGGGTGGCAGACGATCACGATCAGCTCGCTCGACACGCGCGTGACGCTGTGCAATCCAGTCGCGGGCTACGGCAGCTTCCTGATCCGCGCCGACTATCCGGCCGACCTCGGCGACTCGGAGCAGACGCCCGTCGACCTCGCCACGCTAGCCGATTACACCCACCTCACGGCGCTCCTCGCGCCGCGGCCGGCGCTCCTCACCTACAACGCGAACGACGACTGCTGCTTCAAGGCGGCCCACTCGATACCGCCGCTCGTCGATGCGGCCGGACCGATCTACGAGCTCTACTCGCGCGGGGACGTGCTGCGCACGCACGTCAATCACGACCCCGGAACGCACAACTTCGAGCGCGAGAACCGCGAGGTGCTCTACCGGATGCTCGGCGACTTCTTCTTCCCGGAGAAGGCCGACTTCGACGCGAAGGAGATCCCGTCCGATGCGGAGGTGAAATCGCTCGAGCAGCTCCTCGTGGATCTGCCCGAGGGGAACGCCGACTTCCACTCGCTGGCCGCCACCCTCGCGAAGGATCTCCCCCGGCGGAAGGCCTGGCCCGATCGGAAGGAAGCGGCAAGCTCCTGGCAGGAGGATCGCCGGAGCGCCCTGAAGGAGATCGTCCGCTGGAAAGAGCTCGCCGCGGCGGCGGAGAGAGTCGAGACGCTGGCCGGCGGCGACCACTCGGCGATCTCCTGGAAGCTGCGCCTGGGCGACACGTGGACGCTGCCGGCGATGGAGATCTACCGCGGCGAGCCGCGCTCGACGGTGATCCTGGTCGCCGACGCAGGCCGCGCGAGCCTCGCCGCCGAGGTCGAGAAGCGTCTCGAGACCGGCGAGCGAGTGCTCGCTCTCGATCCTTTCTACCTGGGCGAGTCGCGCATCACCGACCGCGACTTCCTCTACGCGATGCTCCTCGCCGCGCTCGGCGACCGCGCGCTCGGCCTTCAGGCCTCGCAGGTGGCGGCCGTCGCGCGATGGCTGAAGTCGACCCTCGACGGCGCGCCGGTCCGCGTGGCCGCGCACGGAGAGCGATCGAGCCTCTTCGCCCTCGTGGCCGCGGCGATCGAGACCGAGGCCATCGACTCCGTCGAGCTGCGCGGATCGATGGGCAGCCTGAGGGAGATCATCGAGAGGAACCTCAGCGTGAACCAGGCACCGGAGCTCTTCTGCTTCGGCCTCCTCGAGACGTTCGACATCCGCGACATCGCGGCCCTCGTCGCGCCGCGGACCGCGGAGTTCCTCGAGGCGAGCGACCGCGCGCGCGAGGAGCTGGCGCCGCTCGCCGCGTGGCGGGAGCTGCTCGGCGCGCGTTGATCGGCAGACGCTCCGGCGAGCGGAACGAGGAAGAGCGCGATCTCTGCCTGCTGTGCGGCGCGGTCAGAGATTCATCTCGACGCCGACGAGGCCCGAGATCCCCGGCATCGGATATCCGCGGCGGTACTCGTAGCCGGAGTCGGTCAGGTTCTCGCCCGCGGCGAAGAGCTTGATGTGCGGATTCAGCTGATAGCTGACCCGGGCGTGGAGGAGGAAATAATCGTCGACGGCGGCCTGGCTCGCCGCGTACCGGGGATTGAGCACGAAATGATCGTCGACCCAGAGGCCGTCCACGTTGATCGTGAGCCGCTCGAGCGGCAACCACGTCGCCCCGAACGAGAGCGTCCACTCCGGAACGTTCGGCACGTCGTCGGGCGAGGTGTGCATGAAGGCGCTGCCGGCGAAGAAGCGCAGGTTATCGAGGGGAGAGACCTCCACGGTCGCCTCGCCCCCCGCCATCTCGTAGTCGCCGACGTTCGCGAACGACGGCGGCACGGGAGGCGGCGGCGCGAAGCGGATCGCGTCGCGCACATCGTCGTAGAAGCCGGTGATCCCGGCAGTCAACCAGGGGGTGATCTCCCTCGAGACGCCGACCTCGAAGTGGTCGAGGGTCTCCGCGTCCAGGTCCTTCCACTCGTCCCCGCGGCCGAAGAGCTCGTAGTTCACCACGACGAAGACTCCGGGCGTGTTGTACGCCCGCGCGTAGTTCGCGTGAAACTCGGTGCCCTTGTAGCCGGCGCGCACGCCGGCCTGCGCGCCCCAGTCGCCGTCGAAGTAGCGGCTCTCGTTGTAGCGCACGCCCGCCGACGGCACGATCTCGAGATCGCCGTCTCCCGGGCGGAGCGACTGGCTCGCGAGGAGATACGGGCCCGTGTTGTAGAACCGGGCGCTGGTGTCGCCGCGGTCCCCGGACGGCCGGCGCTCGACGAACTCGCCGCCGAAGTTCTCGAGGTCGTAGCCCACGCTCACCTCGCCTCCCTCCCAGAGGCGGAAGGTCTCGCGGGCCATGAGTCCATAGTTCTCCCAGTCGCTGACGCTGTCGAAGGGCTCGACGGCGGCGGTGTCCCACTGCTCCCAGCAGATGTGTCCGTTCTCGAACGAGAGCTTCAGATAGCCCGCGACCTTCTCGTAGTCGTGAGAGATGCTCATGATGTAGAACCAGTCATCCGTCAGGAACCGCTCGTCGCGAGGGAGCTTCGGGTTGCCCCAGGGCTGGGGGTTGCCCACATCGCCCTCGGTGTAGTCCACGAGCAGGCTCGCATACCAGTTCTCTCCCAGCTCGTAGCCGGCGTGGCCGTAGAGATGGTTGACGGTGCCGTCGGCGTTGTCCCTGTGCCCCTCGCTCGAGCGGGTGCTCATGTTCATGAAGTAATCGAAGTCGGAG
>JAFGKN010000471.1 GCA_016928605.1 Planctomycetota bacterium
CGCCCGCTCCCCGGCTCGCGCGCATCGCTTCGGGCGGGGATGAGCCGCCGGAGCCCACGCGCCGCCTGCGGGAAGATCCGCAGACCGGCCGGCTCCATCCCCGCTGGGAAAAGCGCCGGCCGGCCCCCCCGGCTACTCCACGTTGTACATCCGCGACTCCGTCCCGCGCAGATCGACGATGCGGGCGTTGAGCAGGATCACCAGGCTCCGCTTCTCGCGGATCGTCGCCCTTCGCCTGGCCAGGTTCTTCACGATGGGAATCTGGCCGAGAATCGGCAGGTACGAGGTGTACCGGCCCTCCTGCAGGCTCTTGAAGCCGCCGAGCAGCACGGTCCCTCCATTCGGCACCGTGACCGAGGTGAACGACTGCTGCAGGGAGATCTGCGGGATGCCGATGGGCACCTGGAACGCGACGTTGGTGAAGCTTCCGAGGCTGATGTTGATCGTGCTGATGATGCCGCCGATGAGCGTGGCGAGCGTCGGCCTGACGTCAAGCGTCACGTACTTCTTGTCGTGAGAGATGGTCGGATCGACATCGAGGATGACACCCTCCTGGAAGGTCTGCACCACCGGGTCGGCCACCTCGATGATCGAGTATCCGGTGCCTCCGCTCACCAGCTCGTAGTCTGCGATGTAGGCGCGCTGAGTGATGATGGAGACGTAGACCCGCTCGTTGTTATGCGCCGTGACGATCGGAGCCGTGAGCTGGCGGACGTCGCTCTTCTCCTGGACCATCCGCAGGATCACGTTGACCTGGAATGGCTCCAGCCAGGTGGCCTGGATGGTCGCGCCGCCGATCCCGCCGCCGCCGCTGACGCGGTCTCCCCGGATCATGCCGGAGAATCCGTCGATGATGTGCTGGACGCGCCCGGCCCAGCGGTCGAGCCCGCTCACGAGGTTGACATCGTCCAGATCGCCCTGCTGCACGAGGCCGAGATCGTTGCCACCCGTCGAGTTGTCGTTGATGATGTTGCCGAACGGCTCGCCGAGGTTGTTGACAATGCCCAGGGCGCGCGAGTCGATTCCGACATCCTCGAGGAAATCATCATTGATATCGATGAAGCGGGCCTCGATGACGACGAAAAGATCCGCGTCCTGCCGCAGGCTGCTGAGGACCTCTTTCACCTTGGCGTGCAGCTCCCTCGGCGCATCGATGAACAGCTGCCCGCGGTTCTCGGTAATCGTCGATTCGCCCCAGGCGATCTCCCCCCCCGTCGTCTGCCGGATGAGCTCCATCAGCCTGTCGGCATCCATGGTCTCATCCTCTTCCATGGTCCCTTCCGTGAAGATGATGCTCGCCTCGCCGGTCGTCTCGCTGGCGCCCCGCAGGCGGATCTCCGGAGCCTGGAAGTCCTTGATCTTCGTGAGGAGGTCGGTGACGTTGTAGACATCGAACAGCCTCTCGATCTGCACGTCGTCCTTCGAGGTGATCATCATGATGTTCTCCCGGAAGACGTACGTCAGGTTGTTGGCCTCGAGGATTCCCCGGAGAGCGCGCATGGCCGTGAGGTTGTTGATCGGCTGCGTGATCTTGATGCCTTCCCTGTCGATGTCCGGGTCGATCAGGATGTTGACGCCGGCGATCTCCTTGAAGGTGTCGATGACCTCCTTGAGCGAGGTGTCTTCGAAGTTGACGTTCTGGATCACCTGCGTCTCGAGCTGGGTCCGTATCTTTCGAATCGGCTCAGGTTCCTGCAGGTCGAGGGTCTGGATGCCCTCGGCCCGCTTCCGGATGCGATCCCACTCATCCCTGAGAGGGAACACGACATCCTCGTGCGGAGTCGCGGCGTCGAGGAAGGCCTCGTTCTGCATCTTCTCGTTGAGGCCGCGCTGGATCAGTACGTCCTGAAGCCGCTTCTTCTTGAGCTGCTCGTTCGACTGGCGGAGCCAGAAGGCAGCGACCTTGTTGTCGGGATCGATGCTAACGACGCTCTCGCAGGCTTCGATAGCCTTGCGGTACTCGTACCTGCGGATGTGGCGGCTGGCCTTGTGCAGCAGGTCCTGGACCTCCCGCTCCTTGCGCCGGCCCTCTTCCTCCAGCTCCAGCCGCGCGCGCCGATCCGCCTCGGCCACGAGCGCGCGCCGATCCGCCTCGGCGATCTCGTTCTTTGTCTTCTCGATCGCCTCGAGAAGTTCCCGTGCCTCCTTCTGCTGTTCCGCCACGACCAGGTCTGCGTGGAGCTGCGCCATGTCCACCGCCGTCTTGGCGTGATACTCGGCGAGCTTCAGCTCACCCGACTCGAAGAGCGCGCGGGCCCGGCTGATGTTCTGGTTGATCTCCTCCTTGATCTGGTCCCGCCGGACCTTCTCGAGCTCGAGATAGGAGTCCGCGATCGTGGCGACCTCTCCCTGGCGCCGGTTGAGGAGCATCAGCGTCTGGTTCCAGAGCCGACGGACATCCTCGTCGCCGGGAACGAGGTCCAGCGACCGGCGCAGAGCCTTCTCCGCTGTCTCGTAGTCCTGCCGGGCGTACGCATCGCGCCCCCGAGTCGCCTCGAACGCCGCCTCCGCCCGGATCTGCTGCTCCTCCAGGCGCATGTCCTCGATCACGCGCGAGGCTGGCCCGCCCGAAGCATCGGCTGCCGCGACCTCGTCCTTCCGGGGACGAGCGGGGCGCCTCGACGGGGCTGCGGTCTCTTCGGCCGGTGCGCTCGCCGTCTCGGTCTTCTCGGCCGCCGCGCTGCGGGGCTCCGACGGACGATCGATATCCTCCCAGCCGGAGTCGCCGGTCAGAGGGGCGAAGCCCTCTTCGGCCCAGGCATCCTCCGATGAGAACTCGTCCGTCCCCAGAGCCATCCGCCGCCGCTCCTTGACACTCGAATCGGAGCTGCAGCCGGTCGACAGCAACGCCGCCGCGGCACACGCCAGGACGGTCCAGCAGGCCGTCCGCTCGAAGATTCTGCTCATGAGTCCATCTCCTACTCGCCGCCTCTCGATCTTCTCTCCGAGGCCTCGGGATTTGTCGAACATGGAAAAGCCGCCTAGTACGGCGCTTCCGCCGCGTTGAGGGTGAAGTCCTCGATTCCCACTCGCGTGCAGATATCGAGGAGGAGAATCACCATCTGCGTCGGAACGTTGTTGTCGAAGTTGACCGTCACGGGAAGTCCTTTGCCCGTGGCTTGCTGCTCGTACGTCTGATGCCGGTATCTCAGATAATCCTCGATCTCGCCGAAGTCCGGCACTTCGCTGTCGAACTCGACGGGCGTCGCTTTGGCGCCCGGTCCATACTTGACATTCACCTTGGCCGGCAGCGAGCCGAAGACATACACGTCCTGGCGGGCTCCGCTCCCATCGGGGGATCGGTAGTCCGCGGTCCGGCAGAGGACTCTGTTCCCGGACGCATCTTCCACCCACCGCAGATCGAGGATGACGTTGACCAGCTCC
>JAFGKN010000472.1 GCA_016928605.1 Planctomycetota bacterium
CAGACTTCTTGCGGCGCAGGGCTCGCTTCAACGCCTCCGAGTTCGAGAGGGCCTTCTTCCACGGTCAGTACCGGTCGGCGGTGAGCTCGATCTCTCTCGGATCTTTCGTCGAGCAGGTGACGGGCGTGGCTGCGATGAAGGGCGGACTCGCGACCCTCGCCAAGGAGGTCGAGCAGCTGGATCGCGAGTTCGGACACTACGAGCGCGACATCGCGAGGAATCTCCGGCAGACCGATCGGTACTCCAGGAGCATCGCGAAGCTCGCCGAGCTGGAGTCGGATCTGGAGAAGCTCCGCGCGGAGCTGGCCAAGGCTCAGGAAGAGATCGATGCAGGCCGGCGGGACATCGAGACCCGCCGGGCGTGGATCGCGGGACGCGAGGAGATCGAGAAGGCGCTCCAGAGACTCTCCTCGGCGAGCGAGAAGGACATCCCGGCGGGGGTGGCGGGCGTGCTCGATCTGCAGGCCTCGGTCCCCCGGGATCGCGAAGGCGGAGGGAGGCTCCCCCGGGAGGCGGTCGAGCACCGTCGCGGGATCGAGGAGGGGCTGAGGAAGGTCCGCCAGCTCTTTGACGACTACGACGCTCTGGCGCGCGCTTGGGAAGAGGAGAAGGACGAGATCGAGACCGATCTCGATCCGGATGCCGAGGGAGGGCTCGCGGCCCGGTGCGGCAAGGAGCGCCTGCGCGGAGCCGCTCTCCGCTCCGCCGTCTGCCGCTGCGGCTGGGTTCTGCTGCTGCCGGCCGCGCTCGTCTCGCTCGCCGGAGCGGCATCGCTGTGGGCGGTCTGCCTCTGGCCTGCCGCCGAGGAATGGCTGGCGAGCCGGTCCGTGGAGCGCTGGGCCGCCGCAGTAGGCGCGGGAGCCGTGACCGCGGTCGCCCTCGTCGCGGTGCTCGCGGCGTGGCTGCGCCGCCGCGCGCTCGAGCGCCGCCTTTCGTTGTCGGTCCGGAGCCTTCAGGATCTCGAGGCGGAGGTGGCTGGGCTCGAAGCTCAGCGGGGCGCGCTCGAGGAGATCCTCCGCCTGCGGGAGGAAGGCCGGATCGGCGAGGTCATCGGGGCAGCCGAGCCCGCAGCGCGGGGAGCCGCGCGAGACCAGCTCCGCGAGTTTCTCCAGGAGCACTCGGAGCTCCTCGCCTCGGCCGGAAACGGCAAGAGCCGTGGATTCCGCAGGCTTCTCTCTTCGCTGGCCAAGAAGGAGAAGCAGATGCGGGAGGGGCTCGAGGCGGAGATCAGCGCGCGGCAGCGCGAGCTCTCGGAGCGGGAGGCCGCGCTCAAGAAGAGCCGGAGCGACCGCGACCGGGTGGAGAACGAGATCCGGGATCTGCGGGCTCAGGCGGCGAAGAACCAGGCGCTCGAGGAGAAGAACCGGGAGCTTGAGGGCGCCTCGGCCTCGATTCGCAGCGAGATCGACGACCGGCGTCTCGCGGCTGCCCTTCTCGAGGAGACGATCGGCACGGTCCGGGAGAAGATGGGCCCGACGGTCTCCGCCCTGATCCGCGCGGTCCTCCCGCATCTCACGGACGCCCGGTACCGTGAGGTCAAGGTCGGGAAGGAGCTCGAGATCCACGTCTTCTCGCGCGAGAAGAGCGATTTCCTGCCGGCGCAAGTCCTCAGCGGCGGTACGAACGAGGCGCTTCTGCTGGCCCTCCGCCTGGCCTTCTCGCAGGCGTTCATCGCGGCGCGCACCTCGAGCTCGCAGTTCGTCGTCCTCGACGAGCCGTTCCAGATGATGGACGTCGACCGGTCCATCTCGGCGCTGAAGGCGCTGCGGCGCCTCAGCCCGCAGCTCTCGCAGTTCTTCGCCATCCAGCCCCGGTACGAGGCGAGCCAGCGCGGATCGTTCGATTGCCTCATCACGACGGCTCTGGCGATGACCACTCTCGAGGTCGACGCGGGGCTGCGCTGATCTCTGGTCCTTGCTCCCCGCGCCGCCCCGCGCCGAGTCGTTCCGATGTCCCCACAGGATCTCATCGTCCTCACCGGTCCTTCCGCGAGCGGCAAGGAGAGCGTCGCGTTCGAGCTGGCCCGGCGGATCTCCGGCGAGATCCTCTCGCTCGATTCGATGAAGGTCTACCGCGAGATGGACATCGGGACGGCCAAGCCCAGCCCGACGCACAGGGAGGAGGTCCGCTACCACCTCATCGATATCGTCACGCCCGATGTCCACTTCAGCACCGGCGACTACCTGCAGCGGCTCGAGGCCGCCCTCGCCGACCTGGCCGCTCGGGGGCGGCCGGCCGTCATCTGCGGGGGAACGGCGCTCTACCTCAAGGGCTTCACCGATGGGTTCAGCCCGCTGCCCGCCGCGGACTGGGAGCTGAGAGCCAGGCTCATCGAGGAAGCTCGAGAGGTGGGAGCGGAGGGCCTGCGCCGGCGGCTGGCGGAGGTGGATCCAGAGGCGGCCGGCAAGTTCCTGCCGGGGGATCTCCGGCGGATCGTGAGAGCCCTCGAGGTGTACGAGGCGACGGGGAAGCCCTTGAGCCGCTCGTGGAGATGGCGCGGGACGGCGAAGCGCGAGGTGCGTCTCTTCGGGCTGGAGTGGAGCCGCGACCGCCTGTACGAGAGGACGGACCAGAGGGTGCTCGGGATGGTGGAGCGGGGCCTTTTCGAGGAGGCCAGGCGTCTGCGCGACCGCCAGCCGCCGCTCAGCTACAGCGCGTCTCAGTGCATCGGGTACAAGGAGATCTTCGAGGGAGAGAGCGCCGGCTGGAGCGAGCAGGAGACGATCGACCGGATCCAGCGCAACACACGGCGGCTCGTCAAGCGGCAGATGACATGGTTCCGCAAGCTGCCGCTGGAGTGGCTTCCCTGCGGGCAGAATTTCTCTCCTGTCCAGGTGGCCGAGGAGATCCACGGGAGGATCTGAGAGGCGGATGCCGCCGGAGGCGGTGGCCGGTTCGGGCGAGGCCAGCCGCCCGCTCGCCCGAGCGCGGGCCGCCACGTCGGCCCTTGCCATGCAGGTGCCTTCTCATGGAAGGCTC
>JAFGKN010000473.1 GCA_016928605.1 Planctomycetota bacterium
CTCCCGGTGGCTCGGAGCCGCGGTACGGCCATCACGCACACGATGAAGCAGAGCCGAGCCCGTCATCTGGCGCGCGTGGGGACCGGGACGACCACGCCGCTGAAGAGCCTCTTCTACACGGACATGCTCAACTCTTACCGGCGCATCAAGGATCACGCCCTCAACATCGCCGAGGTGCTGGCGGGAGAGAAGTAGATGCCGCACCGCGCGGCGGCGGTCGCCTGGCGGCGGACCGAGCCCGGCGCGTCAGCCGGCATCCGGCGGCGGGCTGGTAGTTTCCCCGGCACCGGGCTCCAGGGGCAGGAAGCCGGCCTTCTCGAGGATTGCCTGACCCTGGGGAGAGAGGACCCAGTCGATGTACTCCCGGACGGCGCGGCGCGGCGTGCCGAGCGTGTACATGTAGAGGGGGCGGACGAGGGGATACGTGCCCTCCCGCAGGCTCTGCGCGGTGGGGAGGCGGGCGATGCCATCCTCGCCCCTGATCTTCAGGATCTTGACGTCGGCGGTCCTGAAAGAGAAGCCGCAGAAGCCGATGGCGCTCTCCAGGTGGCCGACGAGCGTCACGAGGTCGTGGGACTCGACGATCTTGATGCAGTCCGGGGCGAAGCCGCCGGACTCTCCGAGGACGATGCTGTCGAAGACGTCGGCGGTGCCTGAAACGTCGCTGCGGCGCACCTTGATGATCGCGTCCGGAGCGGCTCCGGGAAGAACGACTCCGAGCTGAGACCAGCGCGCCAGCTCCTTCCTTGCGCCGAAAATCCCGGCGAGCTGCTCGAGAGCGATCTCATCGAGGGGGTTGTTCTTGTGCACGTACACGGCGATCGCATCGAAGCCGACCGTGAAGGCCATCGGGATCTTGCGCCGGTTCACCCACGCCGCCTCGACCTCGGCTGGCTTGAGCCGGCGGCTCGTGTTGGCGACGTCGATCGCGCCCCGGACGAGGTCCTCGATGCCGGTGCTCGAGCCTCCTCCGGCCACATCGAGGAGAGCCTTGTCGAACGTCTCGGCCCATGCGCGAGCGGCGGGGAGCATCGTGTCGGATCCCTTGATGTGCAGCGCCGGGATGGCGGCTTCAGGGTCAGACGGCGTGCAGGACGTGCAGGTGATGCTCGCCAGGGCGGCGGTGGCGACGAGCGGGAGAAGGATGCGCGAGGGGGCGGCCGATGGGGACATGGATGGTTTCTCCGCCTGGAGTTGCCGTTGGGGGACGATCCAGTGTCTGGAGTCTCCGGCAGCACACCTGCTTTTTCAAGCGGCAACCGGGAGGCGGTCCTCGCACTCCGCGGGCGAGGGGAGCGCGGCTCGCCGCCTCGAGGTGCTTCACGGTACGCTGATCAGCAGCTCCTCGGAGTAGCGGCTCTCCTTGCCAGCCCCGTCGTACGCCGTGACCGCGAGGTAGTGGTCCCCCGGAGGGAGGTCGATCGTCGCCTGCGTCGCCGCGGCGACGTCGGTGACCGACTGGTACGCGCCGGGCGAGCTCCCCCGGTAGAGCTTGAAGCCGGCCAGATTGGCGATCGGCGATCCGTCCTCGTTCAGGAGGGGCGGATCCCAGGCGAGGGTCACCGCAGTCGTCTCGGCGGTGCTGGCTGTGGAGTCGACTCCCTCGGCCACGAGAGCGACGTCGATGGCGGGAGACGCGGGGTCGTCGCTGAGGATGCGGACCGCGTCTTGCTCCAGTCCGGCATCCTCGGGGCGGAAGGCGACGGAGACTGTTGACGACTGGCCTGGAGCGAGGCTCAGGCCGGAGCTCGCCGTCACCGAGAACTCGGAGCTGCCGGAGAGCAGGGCGACATCCGAGATCGACAGGGTGGCGTCCCCGACATTGCGGATCGTGATCTGGAGGCTGCTCGTCGCTCCGACCTCGACGGCCAGGAAGTCGAGCTGAGAGGGGCTCACCGCGATCTGCGGCTCGGGCGGCCACACGGCGCTCCCCTCGAGCTGCACCTCCACCATCGGCTCATCGGCGTCGCTCGAGGAGATCAGAAGGCGGCCGGTGTCGGCTCCATCGCTCTGCGGCGCGTAACGGACGCCGATGGAGGCTCCATCGCCAGCGGCGATGGTTCCGCCGGTGAATCCGGAAGCGATAGCGAAATCGGAGGAAGTGCCCGCTGCGAACGCGAGGGGCGAGACGCTGAGAGCAGCCGAGCCTGCGTTCTCGATGGTGATGCTGACCGTGGCGCTCTGGCCCACCGTGAGCTGGCCGAAGCGGACGAGGAGCGGCGAGACGTCGATGTCCGGCTCGAGCTGGGCGATGCCGCTCGCCGCGAGCGGAACCCGGATCACGGGTTGAGCGGTGTCCGAGCTCTCGATGCGGAGCACCCCCGCATCGAAGCCCGTGTCCCAGGGGGTGTAGGATATGGAGACGAGCAACGATGCGGAAGCGGCCAGGCGAACGCCGGCCGAGCCGTCGTCCAGGCGGAGCTCGGGGCTGCTCCCTTCCTCCAGATAGAGGGCGGTCAAGAGCAGATCCGCGTTGCCGATGTTCTGGATCCTGACCTCGAGCGACAGGGACTGGCCGATGTAGACGTCTCCGTAGTCGAGCGCGAGGGGATCGACCAGGATCTTCGGCGCGGGGACGGGAGTTCCGCGCCCCGAGAGCGAGACCACCACGACGCGCTCATCGGTGTCGTTGCTCGCGATGCGCACGGTTCCCGAGTGCGTGCCGGCGGTGGACGGAGAGAAGCGCACCTCGACCGCCGCGACACCTCCGGGGTCCAGCCGGCTGCTGGCCGGTCCGGACGAGATCGCCAGCGCCGGGCTCGTTCCCGATCCGAGCGCCACGCCGAGGATCTCCAGTGGCGCCGTCCCCCGGTTGCGGATCGAGAACGTCAGCCTCGACGACGAGCCGACGAAGACGTCTCCGAAGTCCAGCACGAGGGGGGAGACGTCGATCTCGGGCGCCGGGAGGGGCGCGCCGCGGCCCGAGAGAGAGACGACCACCGCAGCCTCATCCGCGTCATCGCTCTCCACGATCAGGGTCCCGCTGTCCGGCTCCTCATCGGCGGGGGCGTAGGTCACCCTGACGGCGAGCCCTGCTCCGGCGGCGACCGAGGTCGCCCCGGAGCCCAGAGCCATGGAGAACTCCGCGCCCGTTCCCGGTCCGAGGCGGACGGCCGCGATCGCAAGGGTGGCGTCGCCAGTATTGCGAATCTCCACATCGAGAGACCTGGAGCCGCCCAGCGTGACATCTCCGAACTCGAGCGAGGCGGGAGCGACGTCGATCTCGGGCAGAGGCATCGTGCTCCCCTGGCCGATGATGGGAAGAGAGAGAACCGGATCGCTGGAGTCGTCGCTGGTGATCGTCAAGCTCCCGCGGTCGGTGCCGCTGTTCCGGGGCCTGTAGGTCACCAGCAGGCGAGTGCGGGCCTCGGGGCTGATGTCGCTCGCGCTGAGGGCTGAGATCAGCTCGAACTCGGAGCTCGTACCCTTTGCCAGCGTCGCCTCGTGGACGCGCAGCGATGCCGTTCCGGTATTCGCGACGGTCACCTCGATGGAGCGGGCCTCTCCCAGGAAGACCTCGCCGAAGTCGAGAGAGGCCGGCGACACCTCGATGTCCGGGACCGGCGAGGGAACGCCCGTGCCCGCGAGGGGAACGAAGATGAGCGGCCGGTCCAGATCGTCGCTCTCGATCCTGAGCGTCGATGCATGGGCGCCGACGGCCAGCGGCGCGAAGGCGATCCCCACGCGGACGCTCGCTGACGGAGCGATCCGGATCCTGCTGAATCCGGAGGCGATCGAGAAGCTGCTCACCTCGGCCTGCTCCACGGAGACATCCTCCAGGAGGAGGACATCCGCGCTGCGGTTGGTCACGGTCAGGTCGAAGAGGCTCGTCGTGCCGATCTGTGCCTCACCGAAGTCGATCGAGCGCAGGGGGATGTAGATGGAGCGCCCGCAGATATCCTGCTTGGCATCCGGGTCGCCGGTGTCGTCGCCCGCGGAGTCCACGTCCTCGGGGCTGGATCCGCCGCAGCCCCAGATGGCCAGGCATGCCATGACCGCGAGGATTCTGTGCTTTCTCAACACTTCGTCTCCAGGAGCATCAAAGGGTATGGGGATCGTGCCCGACCGGAGGCGGGGGAGCCTCCCGGCGAGACCCAAGGCACTTCCGATAAAGCGCAAACCTCGGGCCAGGGAGGAGGCGAGCCGGCAACTTGCCGCGGCTCGCGTTCTTACGCGATCACCTGCCGAGCGCGGGACCGGGAGGGCGCCCGCTTTCTCCCCGTGAAGTGTGGTGTTTTCGGAAGGTGGGATGCAGCCGCCCGGATCTCACGGTAGGGAGATGTTCTCCCGCGCGCTCGCGCCGAGCTGCTC
>JAFGKN010000474.1 GCA_016928605.1 Planctomycetota bacterium
TCCATCGATCTGACCGGCCGGCCCGAGGTGGAGCCGGCGCTCTTCACGAACCGCTTCGGCTCGCCCATGAACCGCACCGCCCTGCCGGTCCACGTGCGCTACCGCGGATCGCTCGCGTGGACCAAGTGCCCCTTCCAGCTCGTCAAGCGGCTCGATGCATCAGGCGCGAAGTGCGTCTCCGGCGTCGACTACCTCCTCGCCTACTGGATGGCGCGCCGCATCCTCGGCGATCCGGAGCGCACGGCCTGGGACGAGGAGCCGGCGCGCGTCGACACCGGGGGGCATCCGAGTCGATAGGGGACGCGGCTCGCACGGATCGCCATCGCGCTGAGAGCGGGCCGGAACCGGCGTCGCTCGTCGGCGCCGCATCGGGTCTCGGCCTGACTCCCTCCGCACGCTTCCCTGTTTTCAGGCTCAGCCTCGTCCGGTAGACTGGCGTCATGTCGAAGCGCATCACGACTCAGCTGGCCGGCAGCCCCTACAAGGCGCTTTTCTGGCGCGCGCTGTCTCCGCGGGAGCGGCTCGCGCGCAGCTGGGCGCTTCGCCGGCGGCTCAAGAATCCGCAGGCCGTTCATGATCGCAAGCTTTTTCCAAGGCCTTGAAGCCCACGCGGTGCGATACCTGCTCATCAGCGGGCAGGCGGCGGTTCTGTACGGAGCTTCGACCTTCTCCGAGGACATAGATCTCTGGGTTTCACCGGAGCAGGCAAATCTCGAGCGACTTCGCCTGGCGTTGCGCGCCGCGGAAGCGCGCTACCACAAGCTCACGCCGCCCATGGAGGAGGCCTTCGCTCGCAAAGGGCACGCCTTCCATTTCGTGCTGCCCGACGAGCCCGAGGCCTGGCTCGACGTGATGGGCGTCCCTCCCCGGTCGCGTGCCTTCGAGGCTGCGGCCTCCACGAGCAAGCCCATCGACACGCATTGGGGCCTTTTGCCGACCATCAGCATCGAAGATCTCGTCGAGATCAAGAAGACACAACGGCTGGACGACTATCCCGTGATCAGCCGCCTCGTGCTGAGCCGGCTCTCAGGTGGATGGACGCGCGATGAACGGCTGATCGAGTGGGCTGTGGAGAATCTCTTCACGCTCGAGTGCCTCTCGGAGTTTCTGTGCGAGTGTATCGATCCGCATGCGGATGCGTTCCTGCCGGAGAGACTGCGGAGATACCGCTTGCAGCTTCTCTCCGACCGGGATCTCGACGAGGAGCTGGAGACTTCCATCGCGAGCGATCTGGGGCGGCGCATCTTCGAGCACCAGCAGGCTGACCGTCTCTACTGGAAGAAGATCATCGAAGACCTGCGGCAGCTACGCCGCGAAGAGCGACTTGTCCCCCCGGGTGAGCGAGTCTGACCCGCCGCGTCCGTGCTGAGTCTCAGCGACACGGGATGCCGGCGGTTGTCGCTGACGAGAGTCCGGTGTGGCAGCAAGCGGCCGCTCCAGCGCCGCCGCTTGGTTGTTCGATGCTTCTGCTGGTGCGATAATTCCGTTTTCGAGGGCTGAGTTTCGATCGACGATGATCCTCCGGCAGAGACGAGACCACGCGTGATGTTCTTCCTCGTTGCGGTGCTGCTCGCGGCCGACACCTCGCCGCCTGAAACCGCGCCGGAGGAGCTCGCGGCGTCGGGGCGGTGCGATCAGGCGCTCGCTGCGCTGGACGAGCTGCTCGGATCGCCGGCGGCGGAATCGCTCGAGGCCGGCGAGCGGCTGCGGCTCCGGAAGCTCCGGGCCAGCTGCCTCTTCGAGCTGGGCGACTACGCCGGGTGCGAGAAGGAGATCCGCGAGATCCTCTCCGGCGGCGCGGGCCTCCGGAAGGCGGAGCAGGTCGAGTGGCTGGCCCATCTCGCCCGAGCGCAGACGATGCAGGACGTCCACGACGAGGCGATCGGGACGGTCGGGAAGGCCCTCGAGATCGACAACGCGCCCGAGCTCCATCGCCTGGCCGTCACGGTGCTGCTGCGCGCGGGCCGCTTCGCCGACATCCTGCCGCACGCGGACGCGCTCCTGGAGGCGGATGACTCCGACCCGTTCGCGCACTTCGTCCGGGGGATCGCCTTCGCGCGCAGCGATCGTTTCGAGGATGCCCGCCGCGAGCTGCCGTGGGGGCTCGAGATTCCGGGGGCGAAGCGGGATGCTCACTTCGAGCTGGCTCTGGTGCTGGGAAAGCTCCGCGAGCCCGAGCCGGCCCTCGAGCACCTGCTGGAGATCCTCGCCGACGATCCGTACGATCAGGAGGCGTGCTACCAGGCGACGCAGCAGCTGGCCAGGACCGGAACCTCGGCCGGAAAGGAGGCCGCGGCGCAGCTGAGGCGCTACTTCGTCTCGTTCAGCGACGCCCGCGGGGAGACGGCGCGCCACTTTCCCCTCCAGGCGGCGGGGCTCGCCCCCCTGGCTGCCCTGACCCGCGCGGAGGAGTGGAAGCGCCTCCACGTCTACGATCGGATGCTCGAGGAGATCCGCCGCGCGCAGGCGGTGGCGCGGGACGATCCGGAGCCCTTTCTCTACGAGGTGGACTTCTGGGCGAGCGCCGGCCTGCTCACCGAGGCGGAGTCGGTGCTCTCGCGGCTCGAGTCTCGACCCCACATCCTCCCGGAGGACGCCTCGGAGAGGATCCGGAAGCTGCGCGGAGCGCTCGCGGCGGCGATGGAGAGGATGCGGGCCCAGGCGGACGATCCCCTGGGCAAGGCGCTCCTGGAGCTGGCGGAGACATCGTGGCAGGAGGCTCGGCCTCGGCTCGAGACGGCGCTGTCTCGTGCCATCGCGGCCGCGAGGCTTCCCCTTGCGGACCGA
>JAFGKN010000475.1 GCA_016928605.1 Planctomycetota bacterium
CTGCGCGTACCTACGGCTGACTACGCCCCGCGATGACTGCCCGGGAAATTCCGGAGAAATCGAACCGCACACCCGCGGAAAGTAGGGGCGAGGAGTTCACGTTGGCCGATATCAAGGGCCCGGGCGCGATCACCCACGTCTGGACGACATTTCGAGGAACGGGCCGGGACCTGATCATCCGGTTCTACTGGGAGGGAAGCGAGCATCCGAGCATCGAAGCGCCGATCGGCGACTTCTTCGGGGTGGCGATGGCCATGGATGCCCCCATGGCGAGCTATCCGATCCAGGTTTCATCCGAGGGACGCGCCCGGAACTGCTGGTGGTACATGCCGTTCAATCGCTCGGCTCGGGTGACCGTGAGCGCGACCCGCTCGCCCGAGAACCAGAAGCGCAAGACCGTCCCCCTGTACTACTACATCGACTACCGGGTATTCGATCGGCCGACCGAGGAGATCCACTACCTCCATGCTCGATTCCAGGAGACCGATCCGGCCCAGCGCGGCGTGCCGGTCAAGCTGCTCGAGGTCGAAGGCTGCGGCCATTTCGTCGGCGTCGTGATGGGGAACCGCGCGCGAACACCCGGCTGGTTCGGGGAAGGCGACGACATCATCACCGTCGATGGCGAGGTGTCGTTCTGGGGAACGGGAACGGAGGATTACTTCTGCGACGCCTGGGGATTCCGGGTCTTCAGCGATCTCTACCACGGCGTGCCTGCGATGGAGGGAAGGGACATCGGCAACCGGGTGAGCGCCTACCGGTTCCACATCCTCGATCCCATCCCCTTCCGGAAGTCCTTCAAACTCGAGATCGAGCACTGGCCGTGGATCAGCCCCGCTGCGAATACCGGGCGCGATTATTACTCCAGCGTGGGCTTCTGGTACCAGAGAGGAATCCACAAGCCGTGGCCCCGACTGACGGAGATCGTATCCAACAGGCCGTGGGACCCGTCCAAGGGACGATGGCACGTCGACGGCGCGCTCGAGGCCGAATCGCTGCCGGTCACCTCCTACCGGAGCAACAAGGGAACCGAGGCCAGACCCGCGCCGAAGTTCGAAATGCCCAACCTGAGCGGAGATCACATGATCCTCTTCGACACCGGAGGCGACGGCGAGTTGTCCCTGGCGGTCTCCGCGCCCGAGGCCGGGACCTACCGCGTCGCGGTCTACTACGTCCGGGCGCCGGAGTACGGCATCGTGAAGCTGCGCGTCAACGACAGCCTGGCAGGCGAGGCGGACACGTTTCAGAAGACCGACGATCTCACCCGCCCGATCTGGCCCCCGAAGAAGCTCGTCTTCGATGGCGTGACCCTCAAGGCTGGCTCCAATCGTTTCGTATTCTCCGTCGATTCGAAGAACCCCAAGGCGGAGGGTTACCAGATGGGCATCGACTGCCTCGTGCTCGAGAAACAGAAAGAGTAGCTTCGCGGGCGCTGCCGGATAGATCTCTTCGAAGCAGGAAGCAGATGGAATCGAGGATCCGGAGGAGGAGAGCGGTGCTGCGTCTGAACCAGATCTGTCTCGGCTTGTTCGTTCTGATCCTCGGCTGGTCGCCGACCGCGAGCCGCGCCGGAGAGGCGGAATCCCTCCGGGAGATGAATCGCTACTCGCCCTATCCCCTGGTGAAGAGTCCTCGCGAGGGGATCTCCTGGCCCGACGGGCAGGCGCTGCCGATCTTCGCCACCCCCGCTGAGACGCTGGATACGATCGAGGTCCAGGCGCTCTCGAGAGACGAGCAGATCACGTTCTCCGCCTTGCAGGGCCAGGTCAACCGGCAGAAGCCGAGGATCTACCTGCTCGACGCCCGCTCGGACGAGGGGCGCGATACCTGGGCCGACACATCCACGGTCGCCCTCGGATCGAGGAAGTTCTACGACTCGGCGAACAAGTACGATCTGGTGGCGAAGTACGCTGGCGAAGTCGAGGGAGCGGTGCTCTACGATCCGGAGAGAAGCCCCCACTACCGGAATCTGGCCGGGACGGTGGCGGGGCTGCACCGGGCCTTGCCGGTGACGGTCGAGGTCCAGGAGCAGATGAAGGAGCACGGAATCGATCTCGATGTCGTCGTGGACCTGACCCGGCTGAGTTGTTCAACGCCGATCGAGATCTACGAGCACCTCTACGAGAACTACTGGAAGAGATGCGAGAAGCGTCTGATCGTGAGCGCGCGGCCGGATCGCCGCGGGGGCGACCACCACCATACTCGGGACATCGCGGCGGCGTGTGGAGCGGCCGTCGTGTGGCTCGACAACCGCATCCCCGCCGAGAGGGACCTGATGCGGAAGTTCTTCGGCGACATGAAGGCCGGTCAGGCGATCGTTCTCGGCTGGTATTCCACGGAGCGCTCGGGAGTCACCACCGCATCGGAATTCGGCATCGGGACCCTGCCGGCCGACCATTACATGAGTGCCAGCGTCTACTCGGGAACGGATCACCGGATCCGGATCCCGGCGGTTCCGAGGAAGCCCGAGCTGGAGAACAAGGCCTACGTCGCGGTTTTTATCAGCGACGGGGACAACATCCAGTACACCCAGCGCGCGATGAGAAAGATCTGGGACCGGAGCGCAGCCAGCCGCGGCAAGGTCCCGCTCAACTGGACGATCGCTCCGGGCCTCGTCGACATCGGGCCGGGGATCCTGAACTACTACTACACCACCGCCACGCCGACCGATTGCTTTGCCGCGGGACCGTCCGGGATGGGCTATTTGATGCCGTTCAACACCTCGAAGGAGCCCGGCGCTCCCGTCGGGCTCTTCCTTCGCGACAAGGAGAGGATGGACGGCTACGCCCGGCTGACGGAGACCTATCTGCAGCGGTCGGGACTGAGGGTGGTGACCATCTGGGACAACGCGACGCCGATGCAGCGCGCGTCCTACGAGGAGCACTGCCGCAACCTGTACGGCGCCACCGTGCAGAACTTCAGGGACGTTCCATCCGTGGAGGGAAGCGTCGAGAATCAGCGGCTGCGGTTCGACAAGCTGGTGATTCCCTACGCCGGATCCCACGAGCACATGAGGCGGTCTCTCAACGAGGAGATCAGGCGCTGGGATGGCGAGTCACCGCTGTTTCTTTCCTACCAGGTGAGCATCTGGAACGAGATGAAGCCCGAAAGGATCGTCGACCTCGTCCGGGACGTCGGCGAGCAGTTCCCGGACAAGGTGGAGTTCGTGAGGGCGGACCACTACTTCAACCTCTACAACGAGGCCCATGGCCTGCCGTTCAACCTCGCCCTGTCGGCGAAGACTGGCGTACGGGCTGGCGGTGCACCCGAAAGCGCCGAGCTCGTGATCGACGGAACGCCCGCCACGATGTGGACTTCCGCGGAAGAAGGTGCGAAGTGGCTGCGGTTCGATTTCGGCGAGAGCTATCAGATCAGCCGTTACGTGATCCGGCACGCCGGCGAGAGCGGGCTGAGCCGGGCCCTCAATACGCGGGACTACGCCGTGCAGGCGAGCACCGACGGGAGGTCATGGAAAACCATCCATGAGTATCATGGGAACACCGAGAACGTGACCGACGTGGACCTGGATCCGGTGATCGCAAGGCATATGATGATCACCGTGCAGGATGCCGGCGAAGATTCCACAGCGAGGATCGCGGACGTGGAGATCTTCGGAAGCCGGTGAGAGACCTCGAAGTCGGCCAGACGGGCGGAGGGGTCGAGGCCTCATGGATACAGCAGGAGGGTGACATGAATGGTTCTTTCTCCATGCCGCGGCGCGCAGGCAGCTGTGTGGTCTTCTGGTGTCTCCTGGCCGGGGCTTCGCCCGCGATCTTCGCCGAGACCGCCGAGCCGCGGGATGCGGCGAATCTCGTCAACCGCTGGCTCGAGACGAGCGGCATCGACCATGGCGTGGCCATCGTGCTCGGATGCGATGACGCGCGAATCCTTCTGGCGCTTCACCGCACGGGGAGCTTCGTCATCCATGCGATCGACGAGCGGCCCGAGCGAGTCGCGGAGCTGCGCAAGGCGGTCGACGCGGAAGGACTCTACGGGCGTGGAATCATGGTGGAGCAAGGGGAGCTCGCGCGGCTCCCCTTTGCGAGCAACCTCGTCGACCTCGCCATCGCCCCGAGGCTTACCGCTTCGGATCTCGAGGGCTCGCTGCCCTCCGAGCTGCTCCGCGTGTTGCGTCCGCGGGGCGTGGCAGTCCTCGGCTCGGTGCGTTCGGGCGATGCGGATGCGCCGCTGCCTGCCGAGGAGGCCCTCCGGCAGAGCATGAAGAAGGCCGGCGCCGCCGCGGTCGCGATGGCAGAAGATCGCCTCGGCCGCTGGGCTATCGCGACCAAGCCGGCGGCAGCGGGCACCGACGCCTGGTCGCACTGGGAGCACGGCCCGGACAACAATCCCGTCTCCACCGATGCACGCATCCAGGCTCCCTACCTGACGCAGTGGCTCGGAGAGCCTTACTACATCGCCATGCCGGCGATCACCACCGCCGCGGGCGGGCGCATCTTCATCGCGATGGGGCACATCGCCCACCACGAGCGCGAGGAGCCGTGGCTCAACACCCTGCTCGCTCGCAACGGCTACAACGGCACGCAGCTCTGGGAGCGCAAGCTGCCGGATGGCTACCTGGCTCACAGGTCGGCCTTCATCGCCACCGAAGATACGTTCTTCATGATCGATCCCAGCGGCAGCGGCTGCCTCCTCCTCGATCCCGAGACCGGTGAGCAGCGGGATCGCATCCACGCTCCCGGCCTGCGGGGCGAGTGGAAGTGGATCGCGCTGAAGGACGGTCGGCTCTTCGCGCTCGTCGGTCCACAGAAGGATCCGGCGCAGACGACGATCGTCCGCAGCCCCTACACGCACTGGAGCTGGGGAGAGCTGAGCGCCGGGTATTACGACAAGCGCATCCCGTGGGGATTCGGCCGGACGCTCGTCGCGATCGACATCGCGGGAAGGAGTGTCACCTGGACGCACACGGAAGCCGAGAGCATCGACTCGCGCGGCATCGCTCTCCGCGATGACAAGCTCGTCTTCTACGCTCCGGACTCGC
>JAFGKN010000476.1 GCA_016928605.1 Planctomycetota bacterium
CGCCGGTCGCGATCGGCTCGTCGTCGAGGAAGGCCGAGACCTCGTGGCCGGCCGCCGGCTGGACCTCGAGGACGGCGCGGTCCGTGTAGACCGTCCTGTCCGAGACGCCGAGCACGGTGTACTGCGCCGCGAGCGAGGGGCACAGGAGCGCGAGGCCCAGCGCGCACGCGGGGATCTTCCAGGACCGGAGTCCGTCCATGATGACCATCGTCTCCCAAGAAAAGGGACGCCTACGGATGCCGAAGGACGCTGCAGCAATTCTCAGAGCGGTTTCCTCCGGCGTCAATCACCGGAAATGGGCTTTCCCGGGACTCAGTGGCTTCGTGGGCGCGGGGGACGCGATGCCTACCCTCATGCCGGTGCCCGAGCCTGCCCCCGAGGCCGGGCCCTGAAGGCTGCCGCCTGGGGCCGTGCGTCCGGGCCCCGCGCTGGGTAGACTGAAGACCTTGCCGCGGGCGAGGGAGCCGAAGGCCGCGGCTCGCCCCATCGAGAACCTCGGGATCGAATCATGAGACGCTGCATCTACCTTGTGCTCCCCGCGCTCCCCGCCCTGCTCCTCGTCGCCGCCCGGTCCCGGGCCGCCGACTGGCCCCAGCACCGCTGCGACGCACAGCGGTCCGCCTTCACGCCCGAATCGCTGCCCCCCTCCCTCGCCCTCCACTGGGCGCACCGCTCCCCTCTGCCGCCGGCTCCCGCGTGGCCCCGCTCCGAGCGGCTCCGGTTCGACCGCGCGTTTCACCCCGTGATCGCCTCAGGCCGCCTCTTCTACGGCAGCTCCGCCGATGGCGAGGTACGCGCGCTCGACGCCGCCACCGGCCGAGAGATCTGGTCGCGCTTCACCGGCGGGCCGATCCGGCTCGCACCCGTCGCCGGCAAGGGGCTCCTCTTCGTCGCGAGCGACGACGGATACCTCTACGCGTTCGACGCCGCGCGAGGCGAGACCGCGTGGAGGCGCAGGGGAGGACCGGACGGCAGGCTCGTGCTCGGCAACGGGAGCCTCATCTCGCTGTGGCCCGTGCGCGGCGGTCCGCTGCTCGCCGGAAACGTCCTCTACGTCGCGGCGGGAATCTGGCCGACGGAGGGGATCTTCCTCTACGCCCTCGATCCCGGCACCGGCGAGGTGATCTGGGAAAACCGCGAGTCGGGATCGATCTACATGGGCCAGCCGCACAGCGGCGCGTTCGCCGAGAGCGGCGTCACCGCCCAGGGGCACCTCGCGCTCTGCGGCGAGGGGCTGCTCGTGAGCACCGGCCGCGCCGTGCCGGCTCTGTTCGATCTCGAGAGCGGAGGCCTCCGCTACTTCCACCTGCAGAGATACGGCCAGAAGGGCGACTCCGAGTTGATGGGGCTCGCCGGGTCGTTCGCCTGCGGCGGCGATGTCTACGATGCGCGGGGCGGCGACCACGCCGCCCGCATCGGAGCCGGCGCGGTGTGCGCGGCCGGCGGAGAGATCATCCACGCCGACGGCAGCTCACTGCGCGGCTGGAGCCTCGCCCTCGAGCCCGCGGTGGACCGCAAGGGCGCTGCCATCGAGAAGCTCTCGGTGAAGGAGGGCTGGTCCGCGCCGGCGGATACCGCATCCGCGCCCGAGGGCCCCAAGCCGTCCGCCGCGGAGGTCTCCGCGATCGTCGCCGGAGACGCGATCGTGACCGGCGTCCCCGGGAGGATCGACGGCTACAGCCTTCCCGAGAGGACGAGGATCTGGAGCCTCGACGTGGAGGACATCCCCCTCTCGCTCGCCGCCGCCGGCGGAAGGCTCTTCGCCTCCACGGACCGCGGCGAGATCCTCTGCTTCGGAGCCGCCGGCGAGGAGCCCGAGGGCGCGCTGCCGGCCGCGGCGCCTCCCTCGGTGGATCCCCAGCCTGCCGGCGGCGCGCACCCGGCGGAGGCGGAGGCGGCCGAGGCGATCATCGAGACGACGGGCATCCGCGAGGGCTACTGCTTCGACATCGACTGCGGCGACGGCTCTCTCGCCATCGAGCTGGCGCGCCGCAGCCGGCTTCGCATCTTCGCCATCGCGGCCGCCGACTCTCAGGCCGACGCGGCGAGGAGGAAGGTGAAGTCCGCAGGCTTTCTCGCGAACCGCATCACGGTGCACGCAGTCGCTTCGCCGGCAGACGAGCTGCCGCCCCGGATCGCCGATCTGGTCGTCTCGGGCCGCTCGGCGCGCGAGGGCGCTGCAAGCGGCGCCGAAGCCGCAGCGGTCCGCTGGGCGCGGCCTTACGGTGGAGCGGCGGCGATCGGATCCGCCGAGGATCTGCGCATCCTCCGCGCACAGCCGCGGGAGGGCGAGGGGATCTGGACGCACCAGTACGCCGACGCCGCCAACACCGGATGCTCCGGCGACCGGATCGTCGAGGGCCCTTTCACGATGATGTGGTTCTGCGACGTCGACCAGAATCTGGCGCAGCGCCACGGCCGCCCTCCGGCTCCGCTCTACCTCGACGGCCGCATCTTCTCCGAGGGCCTCGATGACCTCATCGCGGTCGACGCCTTCAACGGACGCCGCCTCTGGCGGCTTCCGCTACCTGGCGTGCTCGCCGCCTACCACGGCGACCACCTGATGGGCACGTCGGGGACCGGCAGCAACCTCTGCATCTCCGGCGACGGTCTCTTCGTGCGCACCCTCGACCGCGCCCTTCGGGTCGATCCCGCGAGCGGAGAGGTCCTCGCGCGCTTCCGCGCGCCCGAGCCCGCTTCCGGCAAGGATCGGATCTGGGGCATCATCGCCGTCGACGAGGGGATCCTTCTCGGCTCGCTCGCCGATCCGGCGCACGTGGTCACCTATCGCTACCTGGCGGGCGGCGATCTCACCCGCCAGCTCACGGAGTCGAGGACTCTCTTCGCGATGGAGGCCCTCACCGGCGACCTCCGCTGGCGCTTCGACGCGCAGCACTCGATCCGCCACAACACGATCGCGGCCGGCGGCGGACGGGTGTACCTCATCGACCGGCCGCAGGCTCTCTTCGACCGCGTGAGGAAGCCGGAGTCGACCGAGCATCCCACGGGCACTCTCATCGCCCTCGATGCCCGCACCGGCCGAGAGGTCTGGCGAGCGAGCGATGACATCTTCGGCACGATGCTGGTCCTGAGCCTCGCCCACGACACACTCCTCATGGCCTACCAGGACACCCGCTTCAAGCTCGCCTCGGAGGTCGGAGGCCGGCTCGCCGCGCTGCGCGCCAGCGACGGTGCCCGCCTCTGGGACACCGAGGCGCGCCATGCGACGCGGCCGATCGTCGTCGATCGCACGGTCTACGCCGAGGGCGGCGCCTGGGACCTCCTGACCGGCAAGGCGGTCCCTTTCCC
>JAFGKN010000061.1 GCA_016928605.1 Planctomycetota bacterium
AGGCAGAGACAGAGGCAGTGGCGGCTGCGGGTGCGGCTGCGGTTGCGGCTGCGGCTGCAGTTGCGATTGCGGGTGTGGTCGTGGCGGTGGCGGTGACCGTGGCAGTGGCAGAGGCAGAGACAGAGGCAGTGGCGGCTGCGGGTGCGGCTGCGGTTGCGGCTGCGGCTGCAGTTGCGATTGCGGGTGTGGCCGTGGCCGTGGCTGACGGTTGCGGCTTGCACGGGCGCGACGAGTTCGCCCGGCTCGGACGTCCGAAGTCTTGCCTCGAAAGCCCCTTTTCTTGCCATTTCTTCATCCCGGCTACACCTACAATCACCCGCATGGAACTCCACAGGCTCGCGCTCATCGCCCCGGCCTCGGCGACCGCCCCCGCCGAAGGCCCCGCGGGCCGCCCGAACGTCGCCGTCAGCCTCGCCGAGGATCTGGGTTACGGCGACGTCCGCTGCTACAACCCGGACCGCAAAAAGATCCCCACCCCGCACATCGGCCGGCTCGCCGCCGAAGGGTTGCGCAGCCGGACAGGGAAACAAAGAGGGCGGCGAGCGCGGGGGCTCGCCGCCCTCCAGGGCGCGCCTCCTTTCGGCGGGGGACGGGTCAGATCAATTGACGGCGATCCGCCGCGCGATGACGCTCGGCGCGGGGACCGTAGCGAAGGGGATCTCCTCCGGATCCAGGGGGTCCTGCCCCGGCCAGTAGAGGTAGATGACCGAGGCCCCCTCCATCCTGTTCCCCTCATCGCTCAACGTCATCTCGTTGTCGATCTTCTCGTACATGACCAGGTTCCCCTGGACATCCTGGACGAAGAGAAGCGTCGTCGACGCCACCGTCTGGGGCCCGGTGACCTCCCAGGATCCGACGCCCGTGGCGTTGAAGAGGCCGTTGCCCTGGAACGTGCAGTTCATGGCCAGGGACCCGTCACCTGCGTACAGCAGGAGGACCTCGACGGAGGACCCCCCCAGATCCGCCTCGGCGAGCCAACCCCCGGCGAATCTCATCGTGAGTCCCGGAGCCTGGCCTGAGCCGTCGTCCGCCTTCGCGACGCTGCCCGACACGGTCAGCTTTCCTCCGGCCCAGGCCAGTACCAGGGCCGCGACCCCGACCGCCACGAACGCCATGTACCTTCTCATGGTACCCCTCCTTTCGAAGCCTGGGCTGGAACGAAACAACGCCAATGCCTACGGTCCGCACGCGGGCGTCCAGCCCTCCCGCCCGCCCCCTGGACCGCCTCGAGGATCTTGTTCGATGCACGCGAGCACGATCACCTGTCGGTACTGCGGCGCGAGGTTGTCGATCGCCTTCTGCAGGCGCTCGGACCTCTCCTGCCGGTCCCCCGCCGCCACCCGGCGGGCGAGGATCTCCAGCGGATCGCGCTCGGCCCTCGGCTCACTCATGTCAACCAGTGAAGTCGAGTCATCGGCCAAAGGTGCCGCGAATTGTGTGCGGGTTTTCTCGGGCGCCCGTCGCAACGAGCGCAAGGTGGATGCTGGTGATGAGTTACGGAAACGCGCCTGGGCCGGCGTGTTCACGAGAGAGTGCTAGAACGAAGAGGCTGGCCATGCGTGGGGGTCTGTGCTGCGCCTCCAGCTCTTGCGTTTTCTCGTGCCGTTGCGGAGAATGCCGCTGGATAGCACAGAGACTCCGGGGAAGCAGATCATGGCGGGAGAGACCATCCTCCTCATCGAAGATGAGCGCGACCTGATCGAGGTCGTGAAGTACAACTTCGAGCGCGAAGGCTATCGCGTGCTGAGCGCGACGGACGGGGAGAAGGGGCTGGACATCGCCCGGGAGAAGGATCCCGCGGTGATCCTCCTCGACATCATGCTCCCCGGCCTGGATGGCATCGAGGTGGCTCAGCGGTTGCGATCGGACCCGCGGACGCGGGACAAGATCATCATCATGATCACCGCCAAGGCCGAGGAGAGCGATGTCGTTCTCGGCCTCGGCGTGGGAGCCGACGACTACGTGACGAAGCCCTTTCGCATGAAGGAGCTGCTCGCGCGCGTCAAGGCCGTGCTGCGCCGGGGGCGCATCGATGATGAGGTCCCGTCGGGAAAGCGCATCGAGCGGTTCGGTCTCTCCATCGACACGGCGAAGTACCAAGTGACCTGCGAGGGCGAGGAGATACCTCTCACCCTCACCGAGTTCAAGCTCCTCGCCACCCTCGCTGCGGCTCCCGGACGGGTGTTCACCCGCGATCTGCTCCTGGCCAAGGTCCAGGGAGACGCGTACATCGATGCGCGGAACATCGACGTGCACGTGCGGTCGATCCGCAAGAAGCTGGGTCCCGAAAATGACTTCATCGTCACCGTCCGGGGTGTGGGATACAAGTTCAGGGAGTGAGGCCGGCCCCAGGTGCTGCCGTCCGCTGTCCTGGTGGTTGACCGCTGGCGGTGGTCCCATCGCGATCCTCGCCGCGGGCGCTGCGCTGCTCGAAGGCCTGCCGGCCGTAGCCTGCCTGGCCAGCGCGGGGCTGCTGCTCGTGGTCTTCCTCGCCGCCTTTGTGCGCTCGAGAAGGCGCTGCTCCCTGCAGGCCGCACGCGCGATCGCCGAGGGGGACTACCGGAAGGTCCAGGAGGCGGAGGCCGGCGCGGATCCTCGGATCCCGGAGCTCCAGCAGCACCTGGAGTGCTTCGGCCCGGATCTCGGCCGTAGCCTGCGCAAGATCGCCGAGGAGAGGGATCGCATGGAGGTGGTCCTCGGCTCCATCCTCGACGGCGTCATCGCGCTCGACCGGACGGGGAGCGTCCGCGTCCTCAATCCTCCCGCCCAGCGGTTCTTCTCCTCGCCGATCAAGGACTGCATCGGACGGCCGCTGCGCGCCGTCTGCCGCAGCGATGATCTCGTCGAGCTCGCCGGCAGGGTGCTGGAGGAAGGCCAGGTAGCGAAGGATGAGCTGCAGTTCGACGGCGGCATCTTCGACGTCTACACGACATCGCTCAAGGCGCGCCCTCGCATCATCCTCATCCTGCGGGACATCACCGAGATCCGGCAGCTCGAGAATCTGCGGCGCGACTTCGTCACCAACGTCTCCCACGAGCTGAAGACGCCCCTCACCTCGATCCGCGCCTACGTGGAGACACTGCTCGACGGCGGGCTGGAGGATCAGGAGGTCAACCTCCGGTTTCTGAAGAAGATCGAGTTCCACGCGACGCGGCTCACCAGCCTCATCACGGACCTTCTCACACTTTCGCGGATCGAGTCCGGCCAGTCCGTCGAGCAGATGACCCGCCTGAACCTCGTCAGCGTTTTGCGCGAGTCGTTCCAGAGATTCGGGGCGGTGGCCGAGGGGAAGTCGATCCGCCTGCGTCTCGAGGTCGAGACGGAGCGCCTGGAAGTCCTCGGGGAGACGGAAGCGCTCCTTCAGATCTTCGACAACCTGATCGGCAACGCCGTCAACTATACCGAGCGTGGGGGCAGGGTCACCGTCCGGGCGGCCCGGGAGGCGAAGAACATCCGGGTGGATGTCGAGGACGACGGCGTCGGCATCCCCAGCGAGGATCTGCCGCGCATCTTCGAGCGCTTCTATCGCGTGGACAAGGCGCGCTCGCGAGAGCAGGGCGGGACCGGCCTGGGGCTCTCGATCGTGAAGCACAACGTCCAGGCCCTCGACGGCGAGATCTTCGTGAGGAGC
>JAFGKN010000477.1 GCA_016928605.1 Planctomycetota bacterium
CGGAGAGTATCGTGGAGAAGGAGCGACGCAGAACCGCCGGCTCCGCAGCCGGCCGAAGCCAGGATGGTCTACTGAAATAGGCTCTAAAGCAAAGCCCGCACCTGGTGGAGCGTCAGTCACAGGGAAGAGCGGTTCCGATGAAACGACCGGCAGCGCGGGATGTCCCCCCGGCGCGGCGAGCGACGCCGCGGATCCCCCGGCGCTCCGCTCCTCTCCGCTCGATCCTCCGCGTCTCCGCCTTCGCGCTCTGGAGCGCGATCGCCGCGAGTTCGCTCGCCGCTGCCGTGAGCGAGCAGGCGCCCTCCGAGTCGGGATCCTCCGCCGGCGGACTCCGGCAGCGCCTCCTGTCCCTGTCCTCCGCTCAGGTCTCCGATATCTGGGACGAGATCCAGGTCCTGCGGCGCGAGCTCGCGGGCGACGAGGCGGGCCTGAAGGCGCTCAAGGAGATCGCCGGCAGCCTCTCCTCTCTCCCGGAGAGGAGCCGGCTGGCGGCCGCGACGCTGCTCCTCCATCTCCTGCCGGGCCAGGAGAAGGTCGCGCTCGCCAGCGCGCGCGTCGCGCTCCGCGGGATCGTCTTCAGCGGCGGATCGACGGATCTGAGGGTGGCGGCCGTCGAGGTCCTCGCACAGCGCGGCAAGCCAGAGGATGTCTATCTCGTCGTCCAGGCGCTCTTCCAGCGGCTCGACGAGAAGGATCCGGATCTCAGGATCGCGTGCTACACCGCGCTCTGGACCGTCGACAACACCGCGGACATCCAGCCCCTGCGCCAGATGCTGCGCGACGAGCGGGAGCCCTTCCGCGTCAGGGCGAGCGCTGCTCTGGCGCTCGCGCGGACCGGCCGGTTCGACGAGGACGTGCTCTCGATCCTCCGCGAGCTTCGCTCCGAGTCGGGCGCGCGCGGAGCGGAGTCGCGGCTGCTGCTCGAGCTCCACGACCGCTACAGGGCCTCTCGCAGGGATCCGGACCTCGTCGACAGGATCCGCGAGCTGGAGGGGGAGAAGAGGAGGCTCGAGGAGCGGCTCGAGAGAGCCGCCGCGGCCGGCGAGGCGCCCGATGCGATCGTCTCGCTAGTCGAGCTGCTGCGCGCGCGCTTCGTGGATCCAGGACGGGTCGAGTGGAGCGAGCTGTACACGGAGGCCTTCCGCGCCGTCGTCGCCCGCCTCGACTACCACGCCGAGCTCTTGACGGGAGCCGAGATCGAGGTGCGGCGCCTCCAGTCCCGCGGCCAGTACCTCGGACTGGGCGCGCGCTTGACCAAGCCGGGCAGTGACAGCCCTCTGGTGGTCGTCCAGCCCTACTACCGGGGTCCGGCGAACAACCCCGGCATCCCCTACGAGGACCGCCTTCTCAGCCGCGACCGCATCGTCGAGATCGACGGGTTTCGCACGCAGGAGCTGAGCCTCCAGGATGTGCGACACATCTGGGCCAGAAAGTCCGCCGGCGATCCGATCCGGCTGAAGGTCCGGCGCGGCAGCGAAGAGCGCGAGCTCGAGTTCCAGTACGGCGAGATCGAGGTCCCCGTCCTCTACCGCAAGCTCTTTCCCGGAAAGCTCGGCTACCTGAAGCTGCAGCGGTTCGGCCCCACGGCGGCGGATGAACTCATCGAGGGATTCCGAAGCCTCGAGGAGGAGGCCGAGGGGCTCGTCGGTCTGCTGCTCGACCTCCGCGAGAACGGAGGCGGCATCCTCAATCAGGCGCTCCGCATCGTCGACCTCTTCGTCGGCAGCGAGGAGACGCGGCCCATCGTCACGGAGGCCGGCGCGCAGGAGGGCCGGCCCTCGAGCGAGCACCTCCCCGGCCCCTCGCTGGTGATCTTCTGCCCGGTCGTGATCCTGATCGACGGCGCGACGGCGAGCGCCGCTGAGGTCGTGGCCGGCTCGCTCCAGCGCTACGGGCGCGCCCGCGTCGTCGGCGAGAGGAGCTACGGGAAGGGCGTCTCCCAGGAGTGGATCGATCTGCCTCCACGAGCGAGCGAGCTGATGGGATCCGAGGCGCTCATCCTCCTCCCCACCCGCTATCTCCTCCTGTGGCCGCAGAGCCGCTTCCACACGTTGCGGGACCCCGCCGGCCGCCCCCTCCCCGGCAAGGAGCGGGGCATCGAGCCGGACGTGGTCGTCCAGCAGGTGATGGACCTGCTTCCCGCGTGGAAGATCAAGGAGATCCAGACGGTACAGACCTCCCCGCAGCTCGATGCCTACCTGCGGGAGCACGGGGATCGGCTCCTCGCGGCCTTCGGGCCCTCCGCCGGCCGCATCTCGCGCGACGCGGCCAGCTATCCCCGCTTCGACGAGCTCTACGAGACGCTGACCGAGGCGCTGAAGATCCGCCTGGAGCGCGGCGAGGTGCTCCTCGCGCTCCGGCAGGCGCTCCTCAGGCACATCGAGGACCTCCGCGGCGAGCCGGCCTTCGATCCCCGCGAGGACCGGCAGCTGCGCACGGCTCTCTTCGAGCTGATGCGCGAGGCGGAGCTCGATCCCCGCGAGAATCCCGCCTACATCCCGCTGCTGGAGCTCGAGGAGGAGGAATCCGGATCCTGACCCTCCGCCGCGCGCGCAGCCGGTGGGATCTGCGGCTCGACGGATCCGAGCAGAGCGGCCGTCCTACTCGGCGGCCTTGTCGTCGTCGAGGTCCAGATCGAGGTCGAGGTCGAGATCGTCACCCTCCTTGTCCTTGTCCCCCTCGAGGTCGAGATCGAGGTCGAGATCGAGGTCGTCCCCCTCCTTCTCCTTGTCCCCCTCGAGATCGAGGTCGAGATCGAGCTCGTCCCCCTCCTTCTCCTTGTCCTTGTCCCCTTCGAGGTCGAGATCGAGGTCGAGGTCGAGGTCGAGATCGCCGCCCTCCTCGCCCTCGCCGGGCTTCAGGTCCATCCCGGCGTCGTCCGGCGTCTCATCGTCGTCTCCGGGATCGATCGTGAACTCATCGTCTTCACCGAGATCGATCTCCAGGCCGCCCTCCTCGCCGCCGGGGAGCATCGGCGCCCCCCCGAGCATCGGAATCTCCTCCCGGAGCTTCTCCACGGCCTCCGCATCGAGGCGGAGCGTCAGATCGAGACGGCGGCCCTCGACCTTTCCCTTGAGGTTCCCGAGGAGCTCCTTGGCCTCCGGCGGAAGCTCCTCGGCGAGCAGCTTCTCGAAGCCGACCTTGAGCGGTCCTATGATCCCCAGGAGCAGGCGGGCCTCCTCCTCGCCCCCGTAGAGAAAGCCCAGGCGGACGGAGAGGTCGTCGCCCAGAGGAGAGTCGATCTCGAGCAGCACGCCCTGGACCCTCGGCACCTCCCGCTCCTTGCCCTCCGCGTCGAGGAAGAGAGGCTGGAGCAACGTCTTTATCTCGGGCGGCAGGTCCATGTCCTTGACCGAGGTCGGCTGCGCGTCGATCAGATCCCCTGGCAGGGTGACCGCGAACCACATCGCCGACGCGAGGCTGAAGTCGTCCGTCAGCTCGACGAGCACCTGGCTGGCCAAGATGGAGCGCTCGGCCTCCTCCCAGACGCGGGCCACCTTCTCGAGGTACTCCTTCGTCGGGGTGATGGCGAGCTGGGGCTCGCTCACGAAGGCCGCGAAGCCGTGCTGGCCCTCCGCCTCCTTGACCTTGTAGAGATCCAGCTTGCCAGCCTTCTCCGTGGTCGCTTCGAGCCACCCGCCCTCGATGGCCAGCTCTGCGAGCTGCTTGCGATCGAGCCCGAACTCGACGACGAGCACCCACTCCTTGATCAGCTCCTGCGCGCTTGCGCCGAGAGCCATCGGGTCGGTGGCGCTCTTCTTCATCCCCTCCTGGACCTGCTCCATGGTGAGCGGCACCGCGAAGTCGATCCTGCGGACGAGCGCGAGCGGTTCGGCCCCGAGCCCCGGGACTTCCTCCTGGATCGCCGCCTTCGCCTGCTCGATCAGCGCCTCCGCCCCCAGGACGCGCGCCACCGTGGCGAGGTTGCCCAGGTCGACGCCCACGAGGAGCTTGGCGTCGGCCGGCGCGAGCTGATGGATGCCCTGCGCGCCGAGGGGCAGCTCTGGCGGCGCGTCGTCATCGCTCCCCGCAGCCGTGAGAGAGGACTCGCCGCCGGCCTCCTCGGTCTCACCCGCCGGCGCCGGAGAGACAGTGCTCTTCGCGCCGGAGAGATCCGCCGAGGCGACCGGCGCGACCTCGCCGCCTCCCGCCGTCTTCTCGGCGGGAGGTCTGGATGCGAAGGGATTCCCGATGACGAGCCAGACGAGGATGGCGAGCACGACAAGCACTCCGGCGCCGGCACCCACGAGGATGGCGGGGTTGCGGCGCGGCGCAGGCTCCTCGCCTCCCTCCTCAGCGCCGCGGGGATGCTGGCGCTCCTTCGCCCGCGAGATCGCCGAGGTGCGGGCGCCCTTCGGGATGTTGAACGTCTTGCGGGCGCCGGGCTTCGCCGCTCCGCCGCCCGCTGCGGGCGGGCGGCCGATCTTCTTGCCGATCGTCTTCTTCGCGCCCGCGGCGGCGGGACGCTCCGGCCGGGTCTTGCTCAGCTCCTCGCGCTCCCTCGCGCCGAGGACCGCCGTCTCCTCCAGCTCCTTGTCCCTCGCGGCCGGAGCGGCAGAGAGAGGCGGCGGCGCTGCGGCCGGAGCCGCGGAGGGAATCTCGACGACGCCTCCGCACTGCTTGCAGCGCATGCGCTTGCCGGCGAACTCATCCTTGACTCTGTACAACTTGCTGCAGCCGGGGCATTGAACCTGAAGCATGCTGGACTCTCCTCGAGAGACATCGACCTCCGGGACGCCCCGAAAGGTCATCGTTGCCGCGGCCATCCCGCCCAGCTCCGTCTTCTCGGCTGGCTGGCCAGCGCCGGGGAATCTCGACCCGCGTGGAGTCGATTGTCGCCTGGGCGAACCGCGGAGGCCAAGGAAAAGTGCCGCGATCCTCCGGGCGGCCGGCCCGCTCGCAGGGGGAAGCGACGTCCGGGCTGGCTCCTACGGCCGAGGCCTGCTATGGTACGATACGGGCAGTGCTCCGGCAGTCCGCCCTGCGCGCAGAGGAGTCTCATGAAGGAAGCCCGCCCTCTAGTGAACACCGAACACGCGGCCGCCTCATCCCCTACGGAGCCGCCTGCGCGAGACAGGGAGCGCGTCGATCTCCTCCACCGCTCCCACGAGGAGCTGCTCCGGCGGATCGAGGAGGTCATCGTCGGCCAGAGAGCCGTCATCGATCTCCTGCTGACAGCTCTCTTCAGCGGCGGGCACGCGATCCTCGTGGGCGTGCCGGGGCTCGCCAAGACGCTGCTCGTGAGCACCCTGGCCCGAGGCCTCTCCCTCGCGTTCAGGCGCATCCAGTTCACGCCGGATCTGATGCCTTCGGACATCACCGGCACCGATCTGGTCCAGGAGGATCCCGAGACGGGCGAGCGCAGCTTCCGCTTCGTGAAGGGGCCGGTCTTCACCAACCTGCTGCTGGCGGACGAGATCAACCGCACGCCGCCCAAGACGCAGGCGGCGCTGCTGGAGGCGATGCAGGAGGAGCACGTCACGGTCGGCGAGAGAACGCTGCCGCTCCCGCGCCCCTTCCTCGTCGTCGCCACCCAGAACCCGATCGAGCAGGAGGGCACCTACCGCCTTCCCGAGGCGCAGCTCGACCGGTTCCTCTTCGCGATCCGGGTCCCGTATCCGAGCGAGGAGGAAGAGCTCGAGATCATGAAGAGAGGGCGGCCGCGGCCCGGAGAGGACGCCCCTGGAGTCCTCTCCGGCGATGAGATCCTCCGCATCCAGGACCTGGTCCCCCGGGTCCCGATCGCCGAGCACGTCCTCCGCTTCGCGCTGCGGCTCGTCCGGATGACGAGGCCCGAGGAGGACGTGGCGCCTGCCAGCATCCGCGAGTGCGTGAGCCTGGGCGTCGGCCCGCGCGCCGCCCAGTACCTGATCCTGGCCGCCAAGGCGCGCGCGCTCCTGCGCGGCCGGTTCCATGTCGCCGTGGAGGACGTGGAGGCCGTCGCGTTCCCCGTTCTCGCGCATCGGCTCGTCACCAACTTCCACGCGGCGGCCGAGGGCATCTCCAGCGAGGATCTGGTCCGGCAGCTCCTGAGCGCCGCCTCGCGCCCCGCCGGAGGCCGGCGGGGGTGATGCATGGGAGAGCCGCACCATCTTCTGGATCCGGCCGTCGTCGCCCAGATCGACCGGCTCGAGCTGCTGGCCCGCTCTCTGGTGGATGGGTTTCTCCGCGGGCTCCACTTCAGCGCGAGGAGGGGCTCCTCGACCGAGTTCGTGGAGCACCGCGCGTACGCGGCCGGCGATGACATCCGCCGGATGGACTGGAGGACGTACGGCAAGACCGACCGCTTCTACATCAAGCAGTACGAGGACGAGACGAACGTCCGCGCCATCCTGATCGTCGACGCGTCCGGCTCGATGGCGTTCGGCAGCAGGGAGATCAGCAAGCTGCGCTACGCCTGCGCCCTGGCAGCCGCCGTCGGCTACATCCTCCTGCGCCAGCGCGACTCGGTGGGCCTCTGCCTGCTGGACAGCACCGTCAGGCGGTTCATCCCGCCGCGCGGCACGGCGGAGCACCTGAGCGGCATCTTCGCCACGCTCGATCGCGCGGTCGCCGCCGGCACCACCGCGATCGGCGCCGGCCTCCACCGCATCGCCGAGATGATCCCGGAGGGATCGCTGGCCATCGTCGTCTCCGATCTGCTCGACGATCC
>JAFGKN010000478.1 GCA_016928605.1 Planctomycetota bacterium
AGAACCGCGACCTTCATGATTCCTCCTTGTTGCGCGGAGAAGCGGGAGCCGCGCTCGGGTCGGCTCCTTTGCCTCGCCGGCCGGCGTGCGGTGATCCGCTCCCCGCCGGGCAGCGGGCGCTCCGCGAGGAGCCCGCGGTTCGATCCGCGCGCGCCCGAAGGGCACCCATGCTATCACCCGGCTCCGCCGCTGCCATCCAGACGCCGTCGTGGATATCGGCTCTCGCGAGCTGGATCCGGGAGGCCAACGGGGCCTCTGGGTCGCGGTCGGCGGCGTCCGCGGCGATCCCGCAGCCGTCCTGATATCGGCTGGAGCGGGCGATGCCGTCAAGGGGGTGTCCGCGGCTGTGCCGGCGATGGCGCGCCAGCCCGGCAGCCGGCGGGCGAGGGAGGGAGGGTGGGGGGCCTGAAGCGTTTGGGGAACGCTGGTCTGAGGGTCTAAAGGTTTCGAAAAGAAGGGTTTAGGGCATTTGGTGGTCTGCTTTGAGGCCCCCCAACCCTGGGGTGGGCGTGCCCTCGATGGGGCTGCGGGCACGCCGATGACTTGCTTGCATCCAACGGAAGAGCACGAGTTCTTCGTCTTCAGTTTCTTCAGTCGCGACGACCTGTGCTGTACCCTACGGAGCTTCTGTCACCGTTCTGTCACCGGAGGGGAATTTTTCGGCGCGGTTCGGACCTGGGAGCCGCGCCGAGCGTCTCGCGCCCCTGTGCCGTTCCCGAACCCGTTCCCGGCGCTCCGCTTGCTCCCCTCCCCGGACTGGCGGTCCGGTGGCGGCGACCCGCGCCGCTGCGTTGACGCGGGGGAAGACGGCAGGCGCCCGCGGTCCGCGTCGCGAGCCCTCTCGCGCTCTCTGCGCGGCGGCAGCTCAATCTGTCATTTTGGTGTTGCCGTCAGCAGCGGAATGCCTACAATTCGACGATTCTCGGGCAGAAGGTCGGGTTGACGGAAAGGCTTCAAGGAGAGCAAGGGACGATTCATGGCGATCAAGTATGTCTACTACTTCGGGGCGGGGAAGGCCGACGGCAACGGATCGATGAAGAACCTGCTCGGGGGCAAGGGCGCCAATCTGGCCGAGATGGCGGGCCATCCCGACCTCCGGCTCCCCGTCCCGGCGGGCTTCACGATCACGACCGACGTCTGCACCTATTTCTATGCCAACAAGCGGAAGTACCCCGCGGAGCTGAAGGGACAGGTCGACACCGCCCTGCGGAAGGTCGAGCAGGCGATGGGCAAGAAGTTCGGGGATCCTTCCAACCCGCTTCTCGTCTCGGTCCGCTCCGGCGCCCGGCGGTCCATGCCCGGGATGATGGAGACGGTGCTCAACATCGGGCTGACATCGAAGACCATCCCGGGGATGATCGCCAAGACCGGAGGGAACGAGCGCTTCGTCTATGACGCCTATCGCCGTCTGATCACCATGTACGCCGACGTGGTGATGGAGAAGGCCGCCGGCATCGAGCATGAGGAGGGGATGGGGATCCGCCAGCAGCTCGATCGGCTCCTCGATGCGAAGAAGCGAGAGCGCGGCGTGAGGAACGACACCGAGCTGACCGCCGAGGACCTCAAGGATCTCTGCGCGGCGATGCAGCAGAAGATCCAGGATGTGCTCGGCAAGAAGTTCCCCGACACGCCGCAGGAGCAGCTCTGGGGTGGCATCGGCGCCGTGTTCGCCTCCTGGAACGGCAAGCGAGCCGTCGCCTATCGCAACATCGAGGGGATCCCGCACGACTGGGGAACGGCCGTCAACGTCCAGTCGATGGTCTTCGGCAACCTCGGCGAATCGAGCGCCACGGGCGTGGCCTTCACTCGATCTCCCGCCACGGGCGAGAACCACTTCTACGGCGAGTATCTCGTCAACGCCCAGGGCGAGGACGTGGTCGCCGGGCTGCGCACGCCGGCCCCGATCAACGCGGAGTCCTCGTCGGAGCACAACCAGGACATGGAGACGCTCCAGAAGCTGATGCCCGCGGTCTACAAGCAGCTCTTCGACATCCAGAAACGGCTCGAGGAGCACTACAAGGACATGCAGGATATCGAGTTCACCATCGAGAACGGCACGCTGTACATGCTCCAGTGCCGCGTCGGGAAGCGCAACGGGCCTGCGGCCGTGAGGATGGCCGTCGAGATGGTGAAGGAGAAGCTCATCACCAAGGAGGAGGCCGTGCTGCGGGTGACGGCCGATCAGCTCGACGAGCTGCTGCACCCGATCCTCGACCCCGCTGCGGAAAGGCAGCAGACGGCCATCGCCAAGGGCCTTCCCGCCGGGCCGGGAGGTTCGAGAGGCCAGATCGCCTTCACGGCGGAGGAAGCCGTCCAGGCTGCCAAGGAGGGCCGCGACGTCATCCTCGTCCGGGAGGAGACGAATCCCGAGGACGTGGCGGGCATGCGCGCCGCCAGGGCGATTCTCACCGCGCGCGGCGGGATGACGTCGCACGCCGCTCTCGTCGCCCGCGGATGGGGCAAGTGCTGCGTCGTCGGCTGCGGCGGCATAGAGATCGATCTCCGCGGCCGGCGCATGATCGTCGGCGGCAAGAGCTACGGCCCCGAGTCATGGATCAGCCTCAACGGGACTCGCGGTCTGGTGTACGAGGGGAAGATGAACATGGTCGAGGGGGGCGCCAACGAGTTCCTCGCCCAGTTCCTCAAGATCTGCGATGCCGTCCGGCGTCTCAAGGTCCGGACCAACGCCGACACGCCTGCGGATGCTCGCCGCGCCCGCGAGTTCGGCGCCGAGGGCATCGGGCTTTTCCGCACGGAGCACATGTTCTATGGCGAGAACTGCGATCAGCCGCTGAACCGCCTGCGCCGGATGATCCTGGCGCCGGACCGGCAGAGCCGCATCGAGGCCCTCAACGAGCTCTACAGCTACGTCAAGGCCGACATCAAGGCGACCCTGGAGGCGATGGACGGCCTGCCGGTGACGATCCGGCTGCTCGATCCTCCGCTCCACGAGTTCGTGCCGCACGAGGAGCAGAAGCTCGCGGACATCGCTCTCGATCTCGGCATCAGCATGGACGCCGCGAGGAAGAGGGCGGAGACCCTCAAGGAGACCAACCCCATGATGGGGCATCGCGGCGTTCGTCTCGGCGTCACCTATCCCGAGGTGACGGAGATGCAGGTCCGGGCGATCTTGGAGGCGGCCGCGGAGCTGATCCAGGATGGCAAGAAGGCCCTTCCCGAGATCATGGTGCCGGTCGTGGCGGAGAGCCGCGAGATGGCGACACAGTTCGATCTGATCGCCAAGGTGCACAAGGAGGTCTGCGCGGCGAAGGGGATCCGCAAGATCCCGCACCTTGCGGGAACGATGATCGAGATCCCGCGCGCGGCGCTCACCGCCGGCGAGCTGGCGGAGACGGCCCAGTTCTTCTCCTTCGGCACCAACGACCTGACGCAGATGAGCTTCGGCTTCTCGCGCGACGACATCGGCGGCTTCCTGCCCGAGTATCTCGAGAAGGGCATACTGCCGGCCGACCCGTTCCAGACGCTCGACCAGGCGGGCGTCGCCGAGCTGGTCCAGATCGGCATCCAGCGGGGCCGCGCCACGCGCCCCGATCTCAAGGTCGGAATCTGTGGCGAGCACGGTGGTGATCCTGAATCGGTGAAGTTCTGTCACCGCGTCGGGATGGACTACGTCTCCTGCTCGCCCTTCCGCGTTCCCATCGCCCGCCTCGCTGCGGCTCAGGCCGTGGTCGAGGAGGCGGCGGCAGCCGCCGGCAAGAAGAAGCCGGCGAAGAAGAGCGGCAGCTCCAAGACGAAGGGGCGCGGCTGATCCAGCCGCGGCCAGCGCCGGATCGCGAGACGGCCCCCGGGAGCCGCAAGGTCCCCGAGGGCCGTCTGTTTGTTGGACGCGTTCGCGGCTGCATCCGCATCCGAACCCGCATCCGAACCCGCAGCCGCAGCCGCAGCCGCAGCCGCAGCCGAACCCGCATCCGAACCCGACGCGGTGACGGAAACAGAGTCGGCGGAGGCGGCCGCCGAGGCCGCTGTGCTCCACAGACACAGCCTCGGACCCTTCGCGCGGGTTCCGGTAACCCTCTCTCGCGTCTTCCGGTGCCGTCGCGCGCTTGTCAGGTCCGAGAACGCGGATTAAGCTAGCGACGAAGGCCATGAACGAGACCGCCGGTTCCAGAGACATCTCCTCCCACCCCGCGACGGCCACCAGCTTCCTGCGCTGGTTCCCGTGGGAGAAGCTCACGATCTGGGGGCTCTTTCTGCTCGCGGTCTACATCCTGCGAGACTTTTTCTTCATTATTTTCATGACCTTCATCGTCTCGTACATCATGCGCGGCGTGATCGTCAGGGTTGTCCGCCTTGTCTCCGCGCGCGGAGAGGTCCCCTGGCTGGAGCGCGTGCTCGCCGTCGTCTGCTTCGCTCTGCTGCTGCTCGGCCTGTACGGATCGGGCAAGTACCTCGGCCCTCCGCTCAAGCAGCAGTACATCGGACTGCGGGACGAGCTGACGCACATCGACCTCGCGAGAGAGTTCGAGCGCCTGGGTGCCCGGACCGCCGGGTACGTCCTCTTCGAGCGGAAATACAGCGGAAGGGAGGACGAGCAGTACGAGAAGGACTTCCAGGAGTTCCGCCAGGATCCGCGCTGGGCCACCGCCTTCGACATGTTCGGCCAGGAGCGCCGGCAGATCCAGGGAGGCTTCAAGGATCTCTTCGAGGAGAAGAAGAAGCAGGAGATCCGCAAGGAGATCGATGCGGAGACGCAGGCTTTGGCCGACTCCTTCAAGGGCTGGTTCCTCTCCCAGAGCGGCCCCGCGCAGGCGACCTTCGAGAAGCACCGCGAGGAGGAGGTCTCCAACTGGGAGACCCGGGCGCGCCTCTTCTACAGCGAAGAGGAGCTGCGTCAGAAGAAGGAGTCGGACGGTTACGAGGAGTGGCGCGACGAGAAGATCCTCGAGGGGATACTGCAGCGCGTCCTGGACGACCCCAGGCAGCTCGTGGAAGCCGAGAAGGACTGGAGCGCGTGGCTCGAGCAGAAGAAGGCGGCGCTGGAGGAGAAGCGCTTCCAGGAGTACGCGGCCTCCGAGCAGTACGCTCTCGACTACCGCGAGCAGTTCCGCAAGCACTTCGATAGCCAGGTCGCCGCATGGCCTCCCGCCAGCCCCTTTCCCTACTCCTTCGAGAGGTACCTCGAGCTGGATGAGGCCTGGAAGCAGGGCAAGGAGGCCTTCTCGGCGGCGCTGGGCGATGACGCTGCCGCGGACGAGGAGCAGCTCCACCATGACTTCGCGCTGACCAAGCAGGAGGAGCTCTTCCGGGAGTGGTGGAACGATCCCGACCGGAGCTCGCTCTCGCGGCAGCTCCGGGAGTCGTTCAGCAAGTACGCGGACGAGTGGGTGAGCAAGCTCGGCGTCTGGTTCGGAGACGCGGTAAAGTACCTGTTGACGCTGCCGATCCAGCTCGGGCTCTCTCTCATGCTGAGCCTTTTCATCACCTTTGACATCCCGAAGCTCCGCAAGGGGGTCCGGCGTCTGAGAAAGAGCCGCGTCGCCGACTTCTACGCCGAGATCGCCCCGGGACTCTACAACTTCGGCCATCTCATGGGGCGCGCCTTTCAGGCGCAGGGCGTCATCGCACTGGTGGACACCATCCTGACTTTTTTCGCGCTCCGTCTGCTGGGGATCACGAACGAGGTCTTCCTCCTCATCATCGTCTTCCTCTGCAGCTTCATCCCGGTGATCGGCGTCGTCATCTCCATCATCCCCATCGCCATCGTGGCGATCATCCAGCCCGGAGGAAGCCTCTGGCTCGCCATCTACGGCAGCGTCGCCGTCCTTGTGATCCACTTCATAGAGACCAGCATTCTCAACCCGAAGATCCTCGGGGACATGCTCCATCTCCACCCGGTGCTCGTCCTCGCCGTGCTCGCCGTGGGCCAGCACTTCTTCGGGATGTGGGGCCTGGTCCTCGGCGTTCCGGTCGCCGTCTACATCATCCGCTTCGTGATCCTGGACGAGGGGATCCCCGGATTCATCGACCGGGACGCCGCGAGGGCGCGGTTCGGCCTGGATCCGGGTGATGCGCCCGACGCGGGGCCTGCTTCCCCCGCCTTCGCCTCCGCGTCGGCGGGCGATGGCGGCACCGACTCCTCGACCTCAGCCGCGAAGAAGGCCTCGGTACGGTCCGCGCCGACCACGACCCGCTGAGGGTGGACCGCCGGCGGTCCCCGATTCGGCGCTGCTGGCGCTTGCAAAACGCGCGAAAGCATCTATCGTCGGAGGTGTCCTGCGTCTCCTGAGGCGGTCCGGGCGCGAGCGATCGGGCATCCGCGGCCTGTGGGTCGAGGCGGGTGCTTGTGAGATGTCCAGGCCTCGCGGCCGCACGGGAGCAGGGGGACAAACGAGCGGGACGAGCAGACTCTCTCTCCATGGCAACGCGACGGGAACTCGAGCAGCGGACGGTCAGGGATCTAGCCGATCTGGCGCGGCGCTCCGGCATCGAAGGCTGGAAGGGGCTGCGAAAGAAGCAGCTGGTGGAGGCCATCCTGCGCTGGGGGCGGAGGAAGGCGGCCGCCCGCCGCAGGTCGGAAGAGGCTCCGCGACCGGACCGCGGGGCGGAGGGCGAGTCGCGTCCCTCGACGTCGAGCCGTGTACGGAAGGCGGAGCGCGCGAGGGGAGCGCCGCCGGCTGTGAAGCGCGCCAAGGGGACAAACGGTGCGGGAGGCGCCAGGAGGCCGAAGCGCAAGAGGAAAGAGGGAGCGCCGCCGGCTTCGAAGGGCACCGAGAGGGCGACCGGAGGGGGGCCAGTCAAGAGGGCGAAGGGCGGGCGGAGCGCGAAGAGTGCGAAGCGCGCGCCGGGCGAGAAGACCGCGCCGCCCCCGAAGCGCGCCAAGAAGAGGAACGGTGCGGGAACCGTCAAGGGCGCGAAGGGCGGGCGGAGCGCGAAGATCGCGAAGAGTGCGAAGCGCGCGCGGGGCGAAGCCATCGCTCCGGCCGCGAAGGGCGCCGGGAGTGCGAAGCGCGCGCGGGGCGAGGCGATCGCTCCGGCCGCGAAGGGCGCCGGGAGTGCGAAGCGCCCGCGGGGCGAGGCGATCGCTCCGGCCGCGAAGGGCGCCGGGAGTGCGAAGCGCGAGAAGGCCCGCCCTGTCGACTCCGCCGGCCGCGCTGCGGCTCCGCCCGACGAGAGGCCCGAGGCGCCATCGGGCCGCAGCGGCCGCGCTCCGGCTCCGCTGCACGGTCGCGGCGGAGCTCTTCACCGCCCGCCCTCCCATCCCGGGGCAGCGCAGAGGCCATCCGTCCGCCCGGCGGAGAGACGGATCACGACGGAGGATGACCGGTTGGTCCTCCTGCCGGTCGAGCCCTACTGGGCTCATGCCTACTGGGTCCTGTCGGCGGCGACCTTCGCGCGGATGACCCGCCGCTGCCGGCGCAGCGGAGGCCGGCTGGTCCTGCGCTTCCGCTTCGTCTCGACGGTCGAGTTCAACGACCGGAGGCGCGAAGGCTTCGTCGATGTCGATCTGATCTCCCCGGCGGGCAACTACTACCTGAATCTCTGGAGCGGGGGCCAGGCTCTGTCCGCCCGGATCGGCATCCTCGGGAGGTTCGGCCGGTTCACTCCGCTGCTGGAGGCCCGGCCGATCGAGCTGCCGCGCGCCGGAGAGTCGCCGGTCTTCGAGGATCTCCGGGTTCCCGTGCGCGGCGAGGGAGACGCCCTCTGGCGGCCGAGGAGCGGCGCCGCCGGCACCGGCGACGGGGAGGAACGGATCGCTGAAGCAGCGGAGGAGGCCGAGCGCGGCCTCGAGCTCGCCGGCGCTGCGGATCTCGAGCTCGCGGGCGCGCCGGATCTCGCCTTCCAGCCGGCGGCGGAGTCGTTCGTCGATGCGCGCCGCGCCGGAGCGTCCACCGAGCGGGCCCGGGGCGGCGAGGGAGCCGAGGCGCCGGAGCACGGAGCGGTGCGGCCGTCAGGAGCCGCGGTCGGGGATCATCCCCCGGCGCCTCTCGGAGAGCCTCTCGCGGCTCCGTGGAGCGAGCACGAGGGCTGGCGGACCGAGCTGCTCGCGATGGCCGGCGAGGGGCTGGGCGTCGAGGCGCCCGCCGTCGGGGAGGTCCTCGAGTACCCTGCCTCGGCCGGCGAGCTGAGCGACGAGCGGATCGCGGAGATCAGCCGGGAGAGCGCAGCGCTCCTCGCGCCCGCCGCCGGAGCGGCCTTCGCGCCGGAGGAAGCTCGCGCGAGCGCCGAGGCGTGGCCGCGGGCCGGGGCGCCGTCTCTCGAAGCCGCGCCGAGGGAAGAGCGCCGGCCGCAGGACATC
>JAFGKN010000062.1 GCA_016928605.1 Planctomycetota bacterium
GCGCACGGCGGCTGGGACGCCTGGCGGCACGTCGTCCGGCTGGAGTACGAGCGATCGAGGACCCGGAGCGCCCGCCGTGGAGAGGTGGAGGAGGGCCCGGAGAGCGGGGACGAGCCCGCGATGGAGGCGAGCCCCGCCGCCGGCCGCCCAGCTCTCGAGACTGGCGATGCCGGTGAGGAGCCGCCCCGGCCGGAAGTCGCCCGGGTGGTGCTCGCGCGCTCGGATGCCCGCGGTCCGTGGCGCCTCGCGCGGCTCTCCGCTGGCGCCGATCCGGCGGACGCGAGCGCCCTCGGAGCGCGCGTCGAGGCGATCGCCTCCACGGCGCCCTTCGCGTTCGTCGACCGCGGGCTTCACGCGGCCGATCTCGGTGTCGAGCTGGACGCCGCGAGCGGTTACTCGCTGCGCAAGGTCCAGTTCGCCGAGCGGTCGGGAGAAGGGCCCTTTCTCTGCATCGCCTACTTCGACGCGCAGGCGTACGTGCTGCGGCGCCTTCTCTTCCCTCGCCCGGGAGGAGAAGGGTTCCTGATGGTGATCGTGACCGACTGCGACCCGATCGGAGAGACGGGAGTGCTGCTGGCTCTGCGGCGGCAGGCCTTTGTGCTCGAGAAGAGGTTCTCACGGATCCCGAGGCGTGCGCCGCTGTACGAGGAGACCCTCTCCCTCATCTCGACGGAAGTGAAGACGGCGGCCGGCGAGTAGGCCGCGGTCCGGCGCGCCGCCGGATCCCGGCGAGCTTCCGGCCGCCCGGCAACCGGCTTGCGACACAGCCGGCGCCGGGCGAGAATCGGAACGCATGTACTGCCCCCACTGCGGAATCCAGTTCTCTGGTACTCAAGGCTCGGGGCTATGCCCCTACTGCCAGCGGCCGGCGGAGCCCTCCGGCTCGGCTCCGCGGCCGGAAGCGACCGAGACCCTGCCCGCGTCGAGCGGAGCGCCCGGGGGCGCCGCGGGGGTCGCCGATGCCGCCGCGAAGCCGGACGGAGACCGCACGCGGACCGAGACTCCCGGCGAATGGGCTGCCGGCTCTCTCGTCGCGGGCAAGTACGAGGTCGTCTCACGCCTGGGGGCCGGCGGATTCGGTACGGTCCACAAGGTGCGCCACATCTACCGGAAGAAGTACTACGCCCTGAAGACGCCGCACGCCGAGTTCGCGCGCGATCCCACGTTCCGCGTCCGGTTCGAGAGGGAGATCGAGGCGATGGAGCGCTTCGTGCATCCCGACGCCGTGATGATCCGGGACTCGGGGGTGACAGAGTCGGGCACTCCCTACTACACGATGGACTACATCGACGGAGAGAACCTGAAGGCCATCCTGCGGCGAGAGAAGCGGCTGCCCGTGGACCGCGCCCTTCCGATCATCCGCCGCATCCTGCGTGTTCTGGAAGTCGCCCACAATCACCAGATCATCCACCGCGACATCAAGCCGGACAACATCCTCATCACACGGCAGGCGGGGAGGGAGACCGTCAAGGTCCTCGACTTCGGAGTCGCGAAGCTGCTCGACCTGGTGGGAGAGACGGGAAGCGTGACGCACGGTATGCGCGTGGGAACTCCGAAGTACATGTCGCCGGAGCAGATCACCGGCGGCGAGGTCGATGCTCGCAGCGACATCTTCTCCCTCGGCATCGTCTTCTACGAGATGCTCCTGGGGGAGCATCCCTTCGCGAAGGTCAACGATCCGATCCGCGTCACGGCCGCGATCCTCAACACTCAGCCGCCCGAGCCGCGCGAGCAGGACGAGTCGATCCCGAAGACGATCAGCGACTACGTCCTCTGGATGCTCGAGAAGAAGCCGCGCCGGCGTCCCGAGTCGGCCAGGGTGCTGATCAAGCACCTCGGGCCGGTGGAGGAGGGCGTGAGCCAGGTGGAGCCGCTCGAGTCGCTCAGCGTCTGCACCGCCGTCCCGCGCGGGCCCGCCGCAGCGGTCGTGCTCCGCCAGGAGACCAGCGTCGGCGAGCGCCGGAGCTTCATCAGCTTCTCGGAGAGGATCCGCTTTGGCCGCACGAACGATCCGGAGCGAGGCATCCAGAACGATTTCATCTGGCGGTGCCTCCCCTGCCGCTCCCAGGCCAAGGATCCCGAGAACTGGCAGCGCAACCTGACGATCAGCCAGCAGCTCGGCACGGTCTATCCGGAAGGGACGACGGTGGTCGTGGAGCCGGCGCTGAGGGCGAAGCACGGCATCGGCATCGGAGGCGTCCGCAGCTTCCGGCCGGCCAGGATGCACGCGGACCGTTTTCACATCTCGCTCGGCGACAAGGCGCTGGAGCTCGACGGCTTTCGCATGCTGCGCTCGAGCGACCCTCCGGATCTCGACCTGTCGTTCCTCGGCCTTTCGCGGCCTGCCGGCGTCCAGGCGCCGCAGGCCTCCGGCTTCTCCAACGCGAGCTGCCTCATCGACCACATCAGCTTCCAGCGCGCGAGCAACTGGCCCCTCCACGAGTACTTCATCGTGCTGCGCCTCCTGAAGATCGGGTCATCGGCGAACGCGGGGCTGCGGCTGCGGTCTCCGGGCGTGGAGAGCGAGCATGCCGCCGTGATCTTCGACGAGGGCGAGGCCTTCATCCTGCCGCTGGGAGGCAAGATCATCGTGCGCGGAGACATCGACGTCTTCGCGGCTGCGCCCTCGCAGAGGATCACGGATCCTCACGGCATCGAGCTGGAGCCCTCGTGCCTTCTGCCGCTTCGGCCGGGCCTGGAGCTCGTGCTCGGCGACGCGCACCTGCGGGTCGACGCCGCTGCCGACTCGCTGTTCAAGACGGTGTGAGGAGGGGAAGGACGAGACGATGGTCGAGCACGTGAGAGCGCTGGGGATTGTCTCGCTCGTCCGCTCGCTTCTCGAGCTGACATTCGGCATCTACCTCCTGATCCTGGTCGCGATCTGGGCGACGCCCGCGAGTCCGGAGGATGTGCTGATCGAGAGATCGGCCTCGCGAGGGGAGGCGGGAGGTCTGGAGACGGCCTCGGTCTGGATGGAGAGGATGCTCGATCAGCTCGGTCTCGGGCCGGCGTGGATCTGGGTCGAGACGCGCTTCGCGCGGCTCCACCCCACCGGCGAACCGGAGCCCGGGGACCGGCTGGCCTTCGGCATCCTCGGCGGCGCTCTTCTCCTCTTCGGCGGCCTGCGCATCGCGCAGTCCTTCGGCGCGCTCCTCGTCCGGGAGAGGGCGCGCAAGCTCGGCCTCTTCCTCGCGATCTTCGATTTCCTCACGCCCGTGACTCTGCCCCTTGCTTTCTGGAGTCTCGTTGTCTACCGCCATCCGGACACGCGCGACCACTTCACGAGACGCGGCGGGCACGAGGCGGCGCCGGATGCGGTGGACAGGGCGGCGGCGGCGGCGGTAGAGTGAGCCGCGAGGTCCGGCCGTCTCTCTTCCCTCCCTCTTCATTCACAAGCGAGGAGGCCCGCGGTGTCTCGACCGACCGATGTGCGCCCTGTCTCGACCCGGCTCTATTTCCTGCCCGTCGAGACTCGCGTCCCTCTGAAGTTCGGTCCCGAGACGCTGACCTGCGTCACCTGCGCGAGGGCGTCGATGCGGATCGAGGAAGGCGGCGGGCGCACGGCCGAGGGGTGGGGAGAGACGCCGCTCAGCGTGCAGTGGGTCTGGCCCGGCTCCCTCGGCTACGAGGAGCGCCACCAGGCGCTCCGGGAGTTCTCGAGGCGCCTCGCTCGGGAGTGGGCGAGGACGGACCTGTGCGGCCATCCGATCGAGATCGGCAGCGACTTCATCGAGGGGCCGCTTCGCCGCCTCCTCGCCGAGTTCAACGCGGAGCGCGGCTCCGCCGAGCCGATGCCGCATCTCGCCGCCCTCGTCTGCTGCTCCGTCTTCGACATCGCGCTCCACGACGCCTACGGCCGGCTGCACGGGAGGCCGGTCTACGAGACCTACTCGCGGGAGTTCATGAGCCGCGACCTCTCCGCGTTCCTCGAGCCCGCCGAGGGGAGCCGCGTTGCGTTCGCCGGCCGGTACCCCGAGGAGTTCCTCGTGCGGCCCGCTCCGGACCGCCTGCCGGCCTGGCACCTCGTGGGCGGCATGGATCCCCTCGACCGGTCGGAGCTGACGGGACAGGAGCCGGACGATGGATACCCTGTCCTCCTGGGGGACTGGATCGACCGCGACGGCCTCGACTGCCTGAAGGTCAAGCTCCGCGGCGACGATGCGGCGTGGGACCAGGACCGCCTGGTGAAGGTCGGCGAGATCGCCGCTGCACGGGGCGTCTCCTGGTTGACGGCCGACTTCAACTGCACCGTGACCGACCCGGCCTACGTCACCGGGATCCTCGACCGCCTGCTCGCCGACCATCCGAGCATCTACGGCAGGATCCTCTACGTCGAGCAGCCCTTCCCGTACGACCTCGAGACGCACCGCATCGACGTCCACGGCGTCTCCGCGCGCAAGCCGCTCTTCATGGACGAGAGCGCGCACGACTGGCGGCTCATCCGGCTGGGGCGGAGCCTCGGCTGGACGGGCGTGGCGCTGAAGACGTGCAAGACCCAGACCGGCGCGCTGCTGAGCCTCTGCTGGGCCAAGGCTCACTCCATGACCCTGATGGTCCAGGACCTCACCAACCCGATGCTCGCGCAGATCCCGCACGTCCTGCTGGCCGCGCACGCCGGCACGATCTTCGGCGTGGAGACGAACGCGATGCAGTTCTACCCCGAGGCCTCGTCCGCTGAGGCGCGCGTTCACCCCGGACTCTACCGGCGCAGGCAGGGCAGGGTCGACCTCTCGACGATCCGCGGCCCGGGCTTCGGCTACCGCCTCGAGGAGATCCGCCGGGAGCTGCCCCCGCCGGAGGCCTGACCGGAGACGGAGGCAGAGGCGGAGACGGAGGCAGAGTCGGAGGCAGAGTCAGAGGCGGAGTCAGAGGCACAGTCAGAGGCGGAGGCGGAGTCGGAGGCAGAGTCGGAGTCGGAGGCAGAGTCGGAGGCAGAGGCCGCTGCGGCTGCGGCTGCGGCTGCCGATGCGGATCCTGCTGCGGCTGCGGCTGCCGCTGCGGTTGCGTCCTCGGCTGCGGTTGCGGTTGCGGTTGCCGCTCGGCCCTCACCCGCGCAGACGCCAGATCATCGCGGCCAGCCGGTCGAGGAGCCCGCAGGGTCCGAGGACCGCCGGCTCGTCGAGGTAGCCGAGCGCCTCGGCGACCCGCAGGGCCGTCCGGACTTCCTCGACGCTGCCGAGGGCGATGCGCCAGTGATGGCAGCGATCCTTCCCGGCTCTGCGGCGGCCCTCTGCGAGGTTGAGCGCCACAGACGTGAGAGCCCTGCGCGTCTGCCGCGCGAGGTCCGGATCTCGCGCCTGGAGGCGCGTGAGGCAGCCGCGGAGGCTGCGGGCGGTCTGGATGCTGAGCTCGAGGGCGTGGAAGTTCGTCATCGCGAGGCTCCTTGTGCGCCGGTCAAACCGGCGAGGTGTTACGGATGAAAGTTCCAAACGGTGAAGGGCTAGCGACCCACGCCGGCCCCGA
>JAFGKN010000479.1 GCA_016928605.1 Planctomycetota bacterium
GCCCTCCCCGCCTGGTCCTGCCTCTTCATCGCGGCCGTCGGGATCTTCTTCCTGGCGAGGACCGCGCTGGAGGGAAAGACCGAGATCGCCGCCATCATCGAGGCGGCGAGAGGCTGGTTCGCCCGCTGATCCCGGACGAGTCGAGGCCCTGGCCCGGCCCCGGCCACCGCGTCGCGAGATGCGCGGTCCGCACGGCTTCGAGATCGCCCGCTGCCTCCGGCGCAGCCTCCTCTTGGCCCCCTCCCCTGTACCCCCGGCCAGCGCTCCGGCCGGCTCGGCCGGGGACCCCGGCGCCGTCTTCCCCCGTCCGGGACGCCGCTGCCAGAGCCGGCGGAGGCCGCCGGCCCGGCCTTCCCGATATTTTTCAATGTCCGGAAAAAAAACTAAGGAGGGGGGCCACCCTATGCCGATATTCACACCAGTCAAGGCGCTATCGGTCGCGCGGCCCGCCGCTCCTCGAGGGGCGGGGGTCGACGCTGGCCGGAGCGCCCCGGAAGCCTGGAAGAGCTTATCCGATGGATTCGTCGGCCGCGGTCACGGATACGGTTTTTGTGGTCAAGGAGGATCAGGAGCACTGCTTCCTCTTCGACAGTGACGACCTTCTAGGGCTCATGCAGGCGGTTTTCAGGAGCTCCCGGGATCCTGAGGGGGGGATCACGAGAGAGGAAGCGTTCGAAGTGCTGGAAGGGATGATTCCGGAACGACTGAGGTCTGTCTGAGTGCGGCCGACCGGAATTAGGATTGGCACTCAATCACCTGGTCAGCTGGAAGAAAGAAAGATGGAAGAGAACACCCAAGACACCACGAGTGCGGTGAGCTGCCCCACAGAGATCGATCCGACGGAAAGCATGGCTTCCACGACGACCCTGGATGCCGCTCCCGAGGCCGCCACGCTGCCAGAATGCTCCTCGGAGGTCGCGCCCTCCTTCGAAGAGCGCCAGCCAGCGCCGAAGGAAATCGACTACGAAAAGGCCTTCGTGGAGTACCTCCGCTACGAGCGCAACATGTCCCCGGAGACGATCCGGGCCTACGAGAAGGACCTCTATCAGTTCCTCCGGTTCTTCTCCCGGGGCGACGGCACGATCATCGATCCCGCGAAGATCACGACGCTCCAGGTGAGGGAGTTCCTCGCGCAGCTCAAGGAGAAGAACTACCAGAAGACGACGGTCGTGCGGAAGCTCGCCACGATCCGCAGCTTCTACAAATTCCTCCTGCGCAAGGGCTACGTGACGGGCAACCCACTGACAGATATCGAGACGCCGAAGGTGGAGAAGAAGCTCCCTCATTTCCTCTCGACGGACGAGGTGGAGAAGCTCCTCAACGCCCCTCAAGGGCACACCTTTCAGTCGATCCGCGACCGCGCGATTCTCGAGACGCTCTACTCGACGGGCCTCCGCGTGAGCGAGCTGACCGCGCTCAACACCACCGACCTCGATTTCACCGCCGAGGTCATCAAGGCCCGGGGCAAGGGCCGGCGCGAGCGCGTGGTACCGATCGGCAGCTTCGCCCTGCAGGCGATCAAGCGCTACCTGGAGGTGCGGATCCAGGTGCCTCGGACGAACGACAGGGATCCGGACGCCCTCTTCCTGAACCGCTTCGGCGACCGGCTCTCCTCGCGCAGCATCCGCAAGATCCTCGACAAGTACATCAAGGTCACGGGGCTCAACCAGAAGACATCGCCGCACACCCTGCGGCACAGCTTCGCCACGCACCTCCTCAACCGCGGAGCGAACCTGCGGATGGTCCAGGAGCTGCTCGGACACAAGCACCTCTCGACCACCCAGATCTACACCCACGTCACCACGGACAGCATCAAGAAGCAGTACGAGGAGGCCCACCCTCGTCCCTGAGGCAGCCAGACCGACGACGCCACTGAGCCTTCGCAAACCGGAGGACCCCCAGGTCCTCCGGTTCTTTGTTGCGTCCTCGGCCGGCCCTCCGGCCTCGCGAGCCCGAGTCCGATCCGGAGGCCGCCCCGAGAGCGCGAGGTGAACGGAGAAGAGGCCGCGATCGCGGCTCGCGATTGGGCCTCCGCCCCGCCCGCGGCTCTCACCTGCGTGCCGCTGGACCTCCCTCCGCCCCGCGCGCCGCCCGCAAGGCCTCGAGCCGCTTCCACGCGAAGAGCTGCATCCGCGGCACGTGGAAGGGGCCCTTCCACCGGTTTCCCTTCACCGGGGTCGAGAGGCTGCCGTCGCGGTGCAGGTAGCCGAACCACTCGCCGTGCTCCCGGTCCGGAAAGCGCGCGTGCGCCCAGTCGTGGACCAGCCGGTGCCAGCGCCAGTACTTCGCATCGCCGGTCGAGCATCCGGCGAGCAAGGTGGCGAGGATGGCCTCGCACTGCGGCCACCAGAACTTCATGTCGTGCCAGTACTCCACCGGGGGCAGCCCCCGCACGTCGCGGAAGTAGAGGATGCCGCCGTGCTCGTCGTCCCAGCCCCACTGCCAGGAGGCGTCGATGATCCGCAGGCCGAGACGGCGCAGACGCGAATCGCCGCCGCGCTCCTCCGACTCGCGCAGGATGAACCAGCCCGCCTCGAGCGCGTGGCCCGGCGTCAGCAGCCTCCCCTCGAAGGTGTCGACGAATCCGCCGTCCTCTCCGACGGTCTCGAGAACCGCCTCGAACTCGGGCCGCAGGAAGTCCCGCTCGATCTCCGCGATAGACCGCTCGATCCACTCCGCGGCGAGCGGATCTCCGATCGTCTCGCGGAGGACTTGCGCGGTGTTGATGAGGATCATCGGCATGCCGAGCCCTTTCATCGGCCGAGTGCCTGGCACGAGCTTCGGCTCCAGCAGCCCCGGAGTCGTGTGGAGCTCGATGACCCTCCGGAAGAGATCCCGCGCCTCGCTCGCGGCCCGATCCTCGCCCGCCGCGCGCGCGTAGGCGGCCAGAGCGATCGTCGCGAAGAGCTCCGTGAAGAGGTAGCGCCGCTTGCGGAGCGGCGCCCCCTCGCGGCTGACGAGGAAGAGCATGCGCCCGCCCGCGTCGAATCCGCACCGCCGGATGAACTCGACGCCATGGCGTGCGAGGTCGAGCCACTCCGCCCTCGGCTCGACGACGGTGCAGAGCGTCGAGAGGAGCCACGTGAAGCGGCCGTGGATCCACATCGGCTTGTCGGTGTCGATCACCGCGCCGTTTCGATCGAGCCCGAAGAGGAAGCCGCCGTGCTCGCAGTCCACGGCGTGCTCGATCCAGAAGGGAAGCGTGTCGTCGAGAAGGCCGCCGCGGTAAACGGCGATCAGATCGTCGATCCGGCGGGCCGAAGGTCCCCCGCCGGCGGTGATGTCAGGCTCCATGGCGTCTCTCCGCGCGTCGAGCGGCCGCCCCGCGCCGGCGGGGGGCTGGCCGCCTCGAAGTGGCTTCGTCTCGAGGCCTCGCTGCCGACACAATCCCAGGAATCGCGGCCGAGGACGAGAACTTTCCGCCGGCGACGCCGGATGCGGGAGGGCGAGTGCCTCCGCTGCGGCCGGCAGAGAGATGCCTGTCTCTCCCGGCGGCCCCAGCCGCGCCCAAAAAAAAAAGAGGGCAAGAGCCTTCCTCCGTTCTGCCGGTGGCCATTACCCTCTTGTCGCTCACCGCCGTCGGGGTGGCAGGACGGCGGCCGAGCCCGGCCCTGCCGGACTCGATGTTCCCCGGGCTCTCGCCCGGGCGGTGATTCAGCTCCTGGCGGCGAGGTCCGGAAACCAGCCTCGCAGCCGCTCGAGCTGCTGCGCCACCATCAGGTGGCGCGGATCGGACCGGCGCCCTTCGGCGCCTGCTTGTTTCTTGACGGCGCGGGCCAGCTGCTCGAGCTCCCGCGCGATGATCTCCTGCGGGGGAAACACCGACCGCACCAGCGGCGGCTGCGATCGCAGCGCGTCGCGGTGGACGTGCTCGATCCACTCCTGCGCGAGATCGAGAAAGAGCCGCGCCTCGCCGGCGGCGTCGCTCCACGCCATCTCCAGGAATCTCTGCGCGGTATCGCCGCCGGCCGCCACGAACTCGTAATACAGCCGCTCGGCGAGCTCGCCGATCTCGCGGTCCTGGAGGAAAGCCGGCGGAGCCAGCTCCACCGCCATCCAGGCATCCCTCAGCTCGGGGACCGCTCGATCCCGCCGCTGTGCGGCCGCCTCCTGCGCCGCTCGAGTCAGATGCCCGCGCAGACGCTGGCGCAGGATCGCGACATCCAGGCGCTGCTGCTCCTCGAGGCGCGACGTGGCGAGCGCGGCGAGGGCCGCCGGCGAGCTCAGCTCATCGAGGCGGAGCAGGAACTCCCGAGCCTCTTCGAGCGATGGCTCCAGGACGAGCGCGGCGCTCAGACACCTCCGAGCGCTCGACGCATCCCGGCACGCGGCGGCCCGGAGCCCCGCGACCAGGAAGCCGCGGCTCATGTGGGACCTGACGGTTTTCCACGGGACGAGGCTTCCGATGCGCTGCGCATACTCGCTCTCGACCGCGCCGAGCTTGAGGACCGAGGCGGAGTCCGCCGCCGGGAAGTCGAGCTCGACTCCCTGGCGCCGCAGCCGGTCCAGCAGATCCTTGACGGCCTCCGCGCTGAGCTGCTTCTCGATGAGCGCCCCCTGGAGCCTTCGCCTGGCCTCCGGCCAGCGGCGCACGTCGTCCTCGATGCTCTCGAGGATCGCGGCGACCTCGAGCATCGACCCCGACAGCGCAGCCTCGAGGGCCTCCTGGCGCGCATCCCCGCGGACTCCGTCGGAGACGGAATCGCTCCCGCTTCCGGATGATCCGGCGTGCTGTTCCTGAAGGCGGCGCAGGCGCGCCTGCGCCCGCCGGCGCAGCAGGCTGTCCTCGACGCCGCTTCGATCCAGCCAGTCGTAGGCCAAAGCGGCCAGCCCTTCCTTGCCCAGAGCCTCGTAACAGCACCCGGCCCGGTAGGCCGCGCGCTCGCGGTCCGCCGACGCGCGGGCCCCCGGCGGCCTCGTCAGATAGATGGCCTCGTACTGGCGCGCCGCTTCCTCGAAGCTGCCCGCAGCGACCTCGAGGTACCACGCCTCGAGGA
>JAFGKN010000480.1 GCA_016928605.1 Planctomycetota bacterium
CGACCTGCAGGGGCATCCCGGGCATCGCCTGGCTCTCGATGAGCGGCTGCCCGCTCTCGTCCATCAACCCTCGGCTCAGCGTCGTGAGGAACGCTCCCATCGCCGGGCCGAAGCCGACGCACGCGATGTCGACCTCCATGCTCTGACGGTCGATGCTCGCCGGTTCTTCCACGTCTCTCGATCCTGTGCGGTCGTCTCTCGTTCGCCCCGGTCAGGCCGGATAGTCGAGGGCCTCGGGGATCATGATCTGCGTGAGCGCCTGCGCCGCCCGGTCCTTCGCGAGGCGCGCGCCCGTCTGGCAGCCGTCGATCTTCAGGCGCAGGCGCGCGAAGGTCTCCAGGCCCTCGAAGCTGACGCAGGGACCGGCCTTGTCCGCGTGCGAGCCGTCCTCGTCGAGGGCGCCGCCGGCGCTCGCCGCGACGGACACCAGCCCCGGCAGGAAGCCCTCGAGCTGATCGGCCTCGCCGGGGCCGAAGCAGGAGCCCGCCGCATCTTCCCAGGCGGGATGGCGCCTGTAGCCGAAGACGAGCTCGGCGCAGATCCGGCCCACCTCGCCCGCCGCTCGTGCCGCCTGCACGTGGCAGAGGTCGGTGTAGAAACGGATGATGCCCGGAAGGCCCTCGGCGACGACGGCGTTCTCCGGCCCTTTCTCCTCCAGCTCGAGGACGTCGAGGATCAGGCAGTGCGACGCGAGCAGCCAGCAGAGCGCGTCCGCCATCGGAAACGTGACTCCCTGGCGCCGGTCGTGGTAGAGCTTCTTGTCATCGGCGTCCTTGGCCGCGAGGAGATGCTGCAGGGTCCAGAGCCAGAGCTCCATCGCCGAGCTGAGAGCACAGGCTCCGGTTCCGGGGCGGCGGCTCGCGATCCGGCGCTGCTCGCGGATCCAGCTGCGCATCTGGGCGAGGAACACCTCGCTCGTCATGGTGACGCTCATCTGCCGGCGCTGCACCGCCTCGGGTCCCTCGTAGGTCGCCTCGAGCTGCGCGTCCATCCACTTCTGCCCCAGGAAGCCGGGGCAGTCCTCGGTGATGCCGTAGCCGCCCATGAGGCTCACGGCCTCGCGCATCATGTTGGCGCCGTGGCCGGTGTTCCAGAGCTTGCAGGCGGGGCAGAGCACGTTCGCCAGGGAGTCCTTGACCTGGTACTGGACGATGAGATCCGACTCCAGCTCCGCGATGCGCGCCGCGTCGCGGCGTTCCGGCGGCTGCGCGGCGAGGTCGATGTACTCGAGGGCCTCTTTCTGCTTGTCGCGGAACGCTCGGAGCTGGGCGCGGCCGGCGATGCCCCTCTCGGCGAAGTACGCCTCCTTGCGGCTCTCCATGGGGTCGAACTCGTCGAAGAGCCGCGCGGCAGCGAATCCCAGGGAGGCGCCCGCCTCGCCCGCCGTCCAGACATCGATGAGGCGGTGGAGCACGTCCTCCTTCTGCTGCAGGCCCAGGTCGTAGCGCGGAGTGCCCGGGGCTCCCGTCTCGCCGCCGCGGAACCGCTGGCGGTGGTAGCGGATCACCGGCTCGACGGCGCTCAGCAGCTTGGCGCTCGACATGAGCCCCACCGTGACGCGGGTGCGGCGGAAGACCGCCTCGATCACCTCGCTGTGGTTGCAGTTCGGCACGATGACGCCGCCTTTGACCGTGTAGCCGCCGATGATGCGGCTGGCGGGGACGCGGAGGCTCAGCACCGGATCGCGGGTCGACGAGAGCTGGTGGACCAGCTTGAGCGTCGGCGCGCCGCGGTCGAAGACTCCCGGATCATCCTCGTGGAGGATGATCATACAGCTTCCCTTGATGCGCTCATCGCCGGAGTCGACCGCGGCGGTGACGAAGTTCGCGAAGTCCATGTTGGTGATGAAGCGCCCCCGCTTCTCGACCTGCAGGATGGGCTCCTTCCCCTCCTCCCACTCTACGACGCGCATCTTTCCGGAGAGCACGCCCGTGTCGACGCCGACGTACGGGATCGGCTCGGTCAGCGCGAAGGCGCCCCGCCACGCCTCGCGGTCTTCCCCCGGCTGCGCGGGGACGCAGCGGCTCATGTAGGTTTGCTTCTGCTCGGGCGTGCCCCTCTCGTGGATGGGCGAGAGCGCGAGGTTGCCCGCGAGGCTGCAGGTGGCCGATCCGCCGTCCACCCATGCCAGCTCGAAGGCCACGAGCGCGAGGGCGAGGTTCTTGGGGCCCTGGATGAATCCGCCGTACTCGGGCTCCAGGAAGACCGAGGTGACGCCCGACTCGTCGAAGGCGCTGAGGAGGCGGTTCTTCTCCGCGGTCCACTCGTGCGAGTTGCGAGCGCCATCCGCGACCAGACGGGCGACGGGCCCGCGGGCGACAGCCCGGGCCGACTGGACCGCCATCTGGAGGTCGTAGCGGTCCGAGAAGCGCCACAGGATCTGACGCACGTCATCCCCGGGGAGCGTGCGCAACACGTCGGTCGGCTGGCTGTCCGTATTCACGCTGTCCATGGTGATCTGTTTCTCCGCGCTGCCGCCGCGCCGGACGGTCTCCGTGCGGAGCGGGGGGAATCCAGACCGGCGCGTTCGAGAGATTTCGGGAGATGGCAAGACCGCCGGTCGATGGTGCGCGCGGCGGCTCGAGACCGACAGGGATCGAGCCTCTCCTCGCCGCTTCCAGCGCCGCTCGGCGGCCGCCAAGAGACCCTCTTATCGGCAACTGAGGGCCGGCTGTCAAGGCGGATCTCGCTCGCCGGAAACGCTTTGCGGAGCCCGAGCCGATCGGGTCCCGGGGTGCGCGGGCGGCGGGGGCGCGGCGGTTGCGGGAGGCGCCGGGGAGGCCGGCGAGCCGCCTCCGGGCGACGGCTCCCTCCATCGAGAGAAGCTCGACCTCGGCGGCGGA
>JAFGKN010000063.1 GCA_016928605.1 Planctomycetota bacterium
GACGCTGTAGACGTGGGTGCCCGGCGGCACGTCGCTCTCGGCGTAGCTCGCGGCCGTTCCATCCTCGAGCGTCGCCACGAGCTCGCCGTCGCGCAGGATGTCGAACCCGTCGTACTCTCCGTAGGGATCGGTCCAGGTGAGGGTGACCTCGAGATCCTCCGCCGCGCAGGCGAGATCCTGGACGGGTGGGAGCTCCACCGCCGCCGAGCAGATGGCGGGGAGCGACGCCTCCGCGCCGATGACTCCGATGACCTCGTACTGGTACGTGGCGGGGAGGAGGTCCGCGTCGAGATAGGTGTCGTCGCTGCCTCCGAGCGTGGCGAGGTCCTCGCCATCGCGCCGCACGAGGATCGAGTCGTAGGTCGTCGGGTTCGTCCAGCCCAGGGTGACGTCGAAGCCATCGACGGGGCACAAGAGATTCTCGGGAGAGAGGACCACCTCGACGATGTACTCGTCGGCGCCGATGTCGACGTAATCGGGCGTGCCGGCGCCGGTGTTCGCCGTCGCCGGGTCGTCGAGGCGCGCATCGCCCTCGAAGTCGCTCGCCGGGACTTCATCCGTCCCCTCGCCCGCGTCGATGCAGGGGCTTCCCTCCAGGATGTGGAAGTCGGCGTTCGCCGAGTCGGCGAAGAGGGGATCGGCGCTGATGTTGCCATCCGTCCCGATGATGCCCTGGCCGCTGTCGGTCCCGATGTCGTTGTGGTACCAGTCGGCGTTGGTGGCGCGGTTGATGTCCGGCCCTGTCGCGGCGCTGTTGCCCCAGATGATGTTGTTGCGGATGACGAGGGGGGGGGTCGCGGCGCTGTAGACATCGATGCCGCCGCCGTTGACCGACTGGTTGCCGTAGATCACGTTGTTGGTGAGGTAACCGGCGAACGATAGGGCGATGACGCCGCCGCCGCGAGCACCCGGCGCCGGGTCGGTGTGATAGACGTTGTTGTAGATGAGGTTGTTTGTGACGATCGGCACAGAGGAGCCTGCGAGATTGCTCCACAGGTTGATCCCGGCGCCGAAGTTCGATGTGTTGTCGGTGATGATGTTTTTCTGGACCGTCCCGTAGAACTCGTATAGGAGAACGCCGCCTCCCCCGTCGTAGGCGTAGTTCTCCGCGAAGAGATTCCCCTCGACGAGCCCACCGCTCCTCCGGATGTAGAGCCCCCCGCCGTGGCGCAGCCCCGCCGTGTCGCTGGCCTTGACGGCCTGGTTCGACAGGAACCTGTTGCCCCGGATCACAGGGCTCGCCAGGTACACGTAGGCGCCCCCTCCCGTCCCGTCGACCCACCCGTTCCGGATGGTGAACCCCTCGATCCTCGTGGCAGTCAGCGCGAGCCCCACCATGTAGATGACGCGCCCATCGCCCACGCCATCCTCGTCGAGGTCTCCGTCGAGGATCGTGACGTCGGGCCCATCCGTGCTCACGAGGGCGACGTTGCGGTTGAGGAAGTCGATGTGCTCGCGGTAGGTCCCGGGAGCGACGAGGATCGTGTCGCCGTTCAGCGACTCCTCGATCGCCGCCTGGATCGTGGCATGGTCCGCGGGCACGTGGATCTCCGCGGCCTCGGCTCCGATGGCCAGCGAGAGCGCGGCCAGAGCCACGAGACAGTTCGAGCGCATAGTGTTTCTCCTTCGCGTTGTGCCCTGCTTCCTACGGGTTTCCAGACCTCGGGCGGGTGGAAGGGTCGAGTATTCACACCCCGGGCGGGTGGGCAGGATCGGGTTTCCAGACTCTGAATGGATGGGACGATCGGCCTTTCAGACCTTCGTCAGGGAGAGAATCGAGAGCCGATGTTACCGGCAGGAGCAGGCTCTGGCAACCGGTTTCGCCGACGACATACCGAACAGCGCCCGATCCTGGTCCCCGGGTGCCTTCCCGGCAAGACGAGAGGGAAGGCCGATGGGGCTGCGCGCGGGCGGTGGAAGTTGGCGCGAGCGGCATCTCGCTGTGCCAGAGCGCGGCGCGCCCGGTGGCAGGGCGGCTGCACGCCTGGCGCGCGCGCCTTGAGCGCGCGAGGCATCTCGCGGCGCTCCCGCGCGGAATCCTCGAGCCGGCTCGCTGCTCGTGCCCCGTCCTCCGAGAATCTCGTCCCTGGTTCCGGAACCGTCACTGCTGCGGCGCAGTTCGTCCACGTCCGCTGCTCTCGCCGCATTGCGCCGTTAAAGACAACGTGATAGGCTACTTGCGCGGGTGGCCGGCTCTCCGAGGGCTTCGAGACGACCCACTGCGGGAAGCTCCGGGCGGCAGGTTCGCCAGCGCGTTCCGGCCAGGAGCCCCATCAGGGGAAGTCATCTCGTGTACGACATGCAGCGGGCCGCAGAAGGCCCCGCCGGCGCTCAGTCCGCCAGCGGGCAGGAGAGGGGATCGCCGCGCCTCGGCCCAGGCGGGCGGCCGCTCGACCTCGCGACCTGGGTGAGCTGGTCCCTGGCGGCAGCCGGCTTCCTCCTCCTCTTCCGGTCGGCGATGGTGGATCTCGTCCGCCTCTGGTGGGAAAACCCCGATTTCTCCCACGGATTCCTGATCCCGCCCATCGCGGCGTGGATCCTTTGGAAAGACCGCGCCGCCCTGCGGGGCTCCTCGCCGGGAGCCGCGTGGCCGGGCCTCGCGGTCGTGCTCGCGTCGATCCTCCTCTTCCTGGGAGCATCCGCGGCAGGGGTCGACTTCGTCCAGCGCGTCGCGATGTGGGGGGCGCTGGTGGGAGGCCTGCTGTTCCTGCTCGGGAGGGCCTGGATCGTGCGCGCTGCCTTTCCCCTGGGCTTTCTGCTCCTCTCGATCCCGCCGCCGTCCTTCCTGCTGACGCCCGTGCGCGTCTATCTGAAGGAGATCGTCACCCGCCTCGCTTCCCAGATCCTCGTGGCCCTCGACTACTCCGCCATGCGCGAGGGCAACGTCCTCGTCGTCGATGCGCACCGTCTGGAAGTGGCCGATGCCTGCAGCGGCATCCGATCGCTGATGGTGATCCTGGCGACCGCGATCCTCCTCGCGTATCTTTGCCGGGCGGGCTTCTGGCGGGGCGGCCTCCTGGCGCTCACCGGGATCCCCGTAACCGTCCTGGCGAACCTGCTCCGCGTCCTGCTGGTCGCCGTCGTGCTCGCTGCGACGGGCCACGATCTCTCCCTCGGGCTGGCGCACGATCTCCTGGGGCTCGCGACGTTCGCCCTGGGCCTTCTGATGCTCTTCGCGAGCTGGCGCCTCTACGCCTGGGTGTTCCCCCGACGGCAGGAAGGATGTCCGACGTGAGCCGCCTCCACACCCTGACCATCGTGCTCTGGATCGGGTTCGCCGCATCCGCCGGCCTCGATCACATCCAGCGCGGAGGCGATGCGCCATCCGAGAGCTACGCGTCCCTCTCCGGGCTGCGCCGCGACCTCTTCGGATCCGGCTGGACCGTGGAGGACATCGCCGTGTCCGACGAGACCCTCGATGTCGCTAAGGTCTCGGACCACGCGTTTCTTCGTTTCCGCAGGGAGGCCGCGGAGGTCTTTCTCTACATCGGGCTCGTGGGGAGCGGCACGAGCCAGGGGATCCACCACCCGGCCGTCTGCTTTCCCGCGCAGGGGATCCGGATCGAGGAGGCGCGGATCGTCGAGATCGATGTTCCGGGCGAGGAGACCCCGTGGCGGTTCAATGAATACCTCGGGCGCAAGGATCCCGACGTGCAGGTCTACGCGCTGTCGACGTTCTTCTTCGGGAAGAAGCCCGAGACCGGTGTCTGGAGCCTGCGCTGGAAGCAGGCGTGGTCGAATCAAAAGGCGTTCGCCATCATAACGGTCTTCGGCATGCTCGGAGGACCGGTCGGCGAGACGCGCGCGCTGTACCGAGACCTCGTCCGGGAGGCGGCTCCCGAGTGGCTCCGGCTGCTCCCTTGACGGGCCGGGAGGTCCGGCGTCGGTCTCGGCGCGACCGCCGCCCAGCGGCGGCGGATGGATCTGAAAGAGAGTTCGATGAAGCTTCGAATCACCGTCTTGCTGCTCTTTGTGGCCCTGGTTGTCGGCATCCCCATCTACCTGCTGCGCCATTCTCACGACCAGCAGGTCCGCGAGTGGCGCCAGGCGTCGCGCTTCTTCTTTCGCGAGCTCGGGGATCTCGACCGAGCCCAGGAGCTGAACGACAAGATCCTGAGCGTGTTCCCGAAGTCCGCCTTCGACCTGCTGTGGAAGGCGTTTCTCCTGGAGCGCAAGGGCTCTCCCGAGGATCTGGGCGCCGCGCTGGAGATCCATGACTCCCTCATCGCCGCCCACGGCGCCAGCGCGCTGATGCTCCACCTTCAAAAGGCCCGCATCCACCGGGCGCTGGGCCGCCCGGACCTGGCGCGCGCGACGGCGCTGAGCGTTGTGGATGTCTATCCTTTCGAGGCTTTCCTGGAGGCGGGCCTGGCTTCCCGCCAGTCCTTCTCGCCTCTCGAGTCGTTGATGTACTTCCGCAGGGCTCTGGAGGACTTCGCCTCGACGGACATCGAGAGGGCGATGGCGCACGAGGCTCTCGCCGAGGTCTACGAGCTCCTCGCGAACATCCAGGGCGGCGCTTCCGCCGCCCGCGAGGCCGGCTCCGAGGATGCGGAGGCGCGCGAGCGGGCTGTCGGGGCTTTGCGGGAGAATGCGCGGCAGGAGCTCGACAGGGCGCTGGCGACCCTGCGGTCCATTCCCGAGAAGCTCGGGGCGCAGGATCGCATCCGGCATTGGCTCGCATCCATGGCGCTCAAGAGATCCCGGCTGAGGCTGAAAGGAGAGGCCCCGGCTCTGGAGGCCGCGCGTCTCCTCGAGTCGCGGATCGAGGCGGACACGACGGCGGGGAATGAGATCTCGCCCCGGCTCTTTATGTCGGTGGGGAAGCTCTACGCCGGCGCCGCCTGGAACGAGAGGAAGGACGGCGGCGGCGCTCCGGGAGAAACGTCCGCGGAGCTTCTCGAGAAGGCATCCTCCTTCTTCCTGCAGGCGCTGGGCGGGCGGTCGCTCGCCGATGCGAGAGCCCTGCTGGGCGCCACGCGGCTCTCGGACCTCGAGGAGAGCGAGGAGCGGCCGGAGGGAGAGCGTCTGGACAGCTTCTACGAGAGCCGCGACTACATCCAGGCGCTCGTGGAGGTCGCGCGCGTCTACCTCGCTTCGCCCCAGTGGCAGCGGGTCCTGGATGACGCGAGCCCTCTGGGGCTCTCGCGGAGGATCTCCGACGCCGCGGAGGTCTCCGAGCCCGCCGTGGCGAGCGTCTTCGAGCTGATCCGCGCCCTGGGCCTCCTCCGCTCCGGCGACCTGGATGGCGCGGAGGCGGGCTTCGAGCGCTTTCTCTCGAAGGCGCCCGCCGCCGAGCGGCCGAGCGCCACGGTCAGCCTGGCCGAGCAGTGCCTGCGCCTGCTGCCCGATGACTCTCTGGCTCTCACCTTCCTCGACCGCTTCGAGGAGAGCGAAGGAGGGCTCTTCCGCTTGCTCGGGCGGCGCGTGAGGCTGCTGATCGCGGCGCGCCAGAGCGCGGCGCTCGAGGAGGAGGCCTCGCTCCGGCTCGAGCGGGTCCTCCGCGCGCTCGCTGGCGTGCCGAAGAGCCCTCAGGAGTGCCTGGAGGCGGTGCAGATCCTCCGGGGCCTGGGGCGGATCGACGAAGCTCTTGCGACACTGCGGGATGGCCGGCGCAGTTTTCCGGACCATCCGATGATCCGCCAGGCGCTCGCCGAGCAGCTCGCCGCGCGTGCGGAGGCGCTCGAGCGCGCGGAGGGCGACGAGGCTCGAGACGAGCGCGCCGGCTGCCTCGCCGAGGCGCTGGATCTCAACCTCCTCTTCTTCCTGGAGCAGCCGGCCCAGGGCGATGCGGCCTTCGATCGGTCGCGGTCGCTCGTCGGCTCGCTCGACGAGCCGCGCGTCGAGAGCGTGCTCGAGGACGTGGTCCGCCGCGCGTTCCCGCGCGCCGGGACGGCGGCTCCGGCGTTCTCATCCGCCCTGCTCTCCTTCCTGCGGGGGGATCTCCCCCGGGCGCTCGAGCAGACGGAGAGCCTCCCCGATCCCGAGCCCTTCCAGCCCTTTCTCAGCTTCCTGCGGGGCACCTGCCGCCTCGAGGGAGGGAGGGCCCGAAGCCTGGCCGCCGCCGAGGCGGACGAGCCGGCCGCCGCCGAGGCGGAACGGGCCGCCGAGCGGAGCCGCCTCGTCGCTCTGGCCAGGGCCGAGTTCGAGAAGCACCCCCAGTTCTATCCCAACCGGCTGGAGCTCGCGCAGCTCGAGCTGGAGGGCGCCGGCGGCGGAGACGTGCCGGACTCCCTTCTGGATCTCCTCGAGTCCCTCGTCCAGTCCGACGAGGAGTCCCACCAGGCTCGCTGGCTGCTCGCTCGCGCTCTGACCCTCCGGCTGGTCCACCGCCGCTCGCAGCCCGGCTCGAGCGTCGAGGACCTCCAGGACCTCCTCTACCGCCTCCAGTCCCAGCTGCGGGCCGTCATCCGGCTGCAGCCTGGCCGCGTCCGGGCCTATCAGGCGCTCGCCGACTCCATCGTCCTGCCGCCGCCGGGCTCCGCAGGCGGACCGGGGGCGCCAGCGGGAGGGGCTCGCACGGGCGATCAGGGCAGGCGCTACCTGCGGGCCGTGCAGATCCTCAAGGCCGTCCCCCGCCCCGACGAGGCGGTGCTCACCCGGCTCGCCGCCTACCTGGGGTCTGCAGGGGAGGCGGTCCAGGCCCTGAGGTACCAGGCGTTTCTCGCGGTCTGGAGCCCCGGGCCGGGGGCCCTCCAGGATCTGGTGCAGTCCGCGCTCGCGGCGAACCAGAAGGAAGTGCTCGAGGAGATCCTCGCCGACGATCCCGCGTCCGCGGCGCTGGCGGCGCTGGACGCAAGAGAGCAGCGGGTCCTGGACCAGGCGCGTGGTCTGCTCGCCGCCGGCGCGACGGACGCCTCCTCGCAGTTCTATGGCCTGCTGCGCCTCGCGGGCGAGGTCGGCTGCTTCGATCGGAGCCGTCCGCTCCCCGCTTCCTGGCGTCTCCTGATGCGCGAGCGGCTGCGGCGCATACCCCTCTTCGACGGATTCCGCTCGATGTTCCTGGGGCAGATCCGCGCCGAGGAATCGCGCCAGGCGCTGAGCTCCGATGCGAAGGAGAGCCTCGTCGACCGCGCGATCGCCGAGTACGAGCGGGCGCTCGACGCCTTCGAGTCCCAGGGGGTGGAGGTGCCGGTCGCGCTTCTCAACAACCTCGCCTACCAGCTGATCCAGGACGACGATCCGGGCCGGATCCGCCGTGGGCTCGAGCTGGCCGGCAAGGCCCGGGAACGCGTGCGCGGCAAGCCGGGACAGGCTCCCTTCCTCGATACCTATGCCTGGGCGCTCTTCCGGAGCGGAAGGCTGAAGGAGGCGGAGCAGGAACTCCGAGAAATACTGAAGGAGGAGGATGCGCCGGTGTACCGGTATCATCTGGCGGAGATCCTCTTCCGGCTGGGAGAGTACAGGGACGCGGAGGTGGAGGTGCGCCGGGCGATCGACAGCGGTATCTCCTTCGAGTCCATCGACGCGGCGCGGGATCTCCAGTCGAGGATCCGCGAAGAGTTCGGAAAGGCGCTCCAGCCCGAGGCTTGAGGCTGCCAGGCGGGAGCGATGCGAGAGTTTTCATGACAATCGAGTTCCTACGCAACCGGCTCGTCCGCATCCTGATGCGTCCTCCGGAGCTCATCTACGCGCTGGCCCGCCACTGGATGCTCTGCGCGTTCCTGGTCCTTTTGGGCGTCGCAGGGATGTGGATACAGCTGATCGGGAAGCCCTTCGTCTACCAGGGCCACGCTCAGCTCCTCGTCGACCCAACCGATCCCGCGATCGCCATGTTCTCGCCCTCCGGCATGTCGAGCGCGCTGCGCACCCCGCGCGACATGCGGAACCTCCTCGAGGCGCAGCAGGAGGTCCTGATGAACGAGTCGGTGCTCGAGAAGCTGGTGGTGCTCCGCGAGCAGAGAGGCGTCTCGCTCCTCGCTCCCACCCGGGAGTGGGGCGCACAGTCCAGGCAGGAGGGCGACGAGGAGTTGAGCATCGGCAGCATCCAGAGGAAGCTCATGGGCTTCCTCCGGCTGAGCGGCCCCAAGATCGACGCCCGCGACCGCGAGGCCGTGACGATGGCGGCGGTCAAGGAGCTCCAGAGGCGCATCTCCGTCGAGCTGAGCGTCAGCGGCACTCTCGACCTCTACGTCTACGGCGCGCTCAAGGACATGATCGCGCTCGAGCTGACCTGTTGGATCGAGGCCTACCGGGACAAGGTCCACCAGATGGCCAGGGAGGGCATCGACGGCATATTCAAGAGCCGGACGGATCGCGTCCTCCAGGAGGAGAAGGATGCCGCGGAGGCGCTCGACCGTTTCACCGAGGAGAACCCCGACTTCTCGATGGCGATCCTCGAGGACATCGACGCCGAGCTCTCACAGCTCCGCACGGAGAAGTACGAGCTCGAGCGGAGGATCGACACGGAGGACTTCCGGTCCGCGGTGACCGCGCCGTCGAGGCCTCCGGATCCCGAGTACCAGTCTCTGATCGCTCAGAAGCACCGGCTGGAGGTCGATCTCATGGGCAAGAGGGCCGAGGGGTACCCCGACACGAGCAGCCAGGTCAGGGCCCTCTTGCAGCAGCTCGAGTGGGTGGGCGAGCGGCTGGAGGCGTTCCCGGAGTACGAGCCGGAGATCTCCTCGGATGACGGCGGCGGCGTCTCGCAGCGCCTTCAGGATCGGCTCGACGCCATCACAACGCGCCTGAACAAGCTCCTCGGCGAGAAGATCGAGCTGGGGAGGATCGCGAAGAGATACCAGGACCTGGAAGAGCGGCTCCAGCAGGCTCGCGAAAACCGGCAGCACTTGGGGGTCGTTCTCCAGGAAGCGATGGATGTCCTGGAATCGCAGAGGACGCTCAAGGTGAAGGTGAGCAACGAGCCGACCGTGGACGTCGACCCCTACAACTACCGTCCGCTGCGCATGCTGGGCTTCGGAGCGCTGGGCGGCCTCTTCGCGGGGCTCGTGCTCTGCGTGCTCCTCGAGGTGCTTTGCGGCAAGGTGCGGTTCAAGCACGACCTGATCGACGACTTCGGCCTGCCCGTGATCGCCGTTTTTTCGAAGTGAGCGAGATGACGACAGCCAAGAAAGAGACGAGCCGCGAAGCCGTTCCCGCGGAGCGGAGCGACAAGCCGGCGCTTCTGAAGAGGGAGGAAGGCGCGCCGCTCATCGATTTCGTGCTCAGCGGGAAGCTCAGCCTGCCCCGCGGGCGCAAGGCGCAGAAGCCCTTCCTCCGCAAGCTTCAGAGGGCGGCGTGCAGCCGTCAGTTCCGCGAGACCATCCGCGATTTCCGCGACTCCGTGATCCGCTCCACCGTCAGGGAGAAGAAGGAGTCCAAGGGAGGCCTCACGATCGCGGTCGCCGGCGTCAAGGGGGGAGAGGGGGCCAGCTTCCTTTCGCTGCTCCTCGCGTTTTCCCTGGGTGCGTCCAGGCACCATCGCGTGGCGCATCTCGACGGGAGATTCAACGTGCAGCGCTTCGACGCGCTGGCCGACGTGCTGAGCCTCGCCGAGGAATCCCAGACGACCGAGATGGGCCCCCGCGAGATCGTGGCCTACTTCAACGCGGCGCAGCCCAACGTCAGCTTCTTGAAGAACCAGTTCCCGGAGCCGAGCCTCGACTTCTTCTCGAGCAAGAAGGCCGTCGCTTTCTGGAGCACCCTGCGCGAGAACTTCGACTTCACCGTCATCGACATGCCGCCGATCCTCGGCGGCTCCGCCAACGTCTACGTGGCGCCGAACGTCGATCGGCTCTACCTCGCGGTGATGGCGGGAAAGACGCGCCTCGTCGATGTCGACCACTGCGTTCACAACGTCGAGGAGGCGCGTGCGGAGATCTCGGGAGTCATCATCACCCAGCAGGATCTGCCGCTCGGGGCGAGGCTCTTCTGGAAGGAGTACTTCTTCTAAGGGGCCGCCCGGGGTGCTGGTGCTCTGAGAGATGGGGCTCCATGGTTGGGTGTTTGTGAGGGGCGCGGGATCCTCGCCGAGAGCCATCGCGCAGGAGATCTCAAGCTCCGCGGTCCGCGGCTGCGGAGCGCCTCTCAGGCTCTCCTGCGGTCTCACCCTGGCGGCGCGGTCGATCAGAGCGCGAGATCGTCGGGTATCTGGACTGAGAGCTCACCCGAGAAGCTGCTCTCGTTGCCGTCGAGATCGTAGGCCGTGACGGCAAAATAGCGGGTGCCCTCAGGGAGTGAGCCGACAGTGGCAACGTTGAGATTGCCGACATCCTCGACACGGCTGTAGACGCCCGGTTCGCTGCCGACATAGATCCGGTAGCCGCCGAGGTCGCCGACGGGCGAGTTGTCCTCGTTGAGGGAGGGGGGATCCCACGTGAGGCTGACCGAGTAGAGCGCGTCGGTGTCGGGGATTCCGTCATCGACTCCGTCGTCCCCTCCTCCGGCGCATCCCAGCGCGAGACATCCCACCAACATTCCGCCAAAGCAGACGCTCAAGAGCCCCTTGGTGCGCGACATGGCTTCTCCTCACTCCCGTAACAGACCGATATCCGGCCGGTGGCCCTTGTCCCGCCATCCGGCACCTCGCCGGGGAGCTTTAGCAAAGCCCGGGCCAGAGTTTTGCGGAACTTGGCAGCGGGTCCTCAAGTCCTCGGCGCGGAGCCTCTTAGCTGTCAGCAGCCGGCGATCGTCCGAGGCGTGGGGCGTCCGAGTCTGCCCTCCGCGTTTTACCTGCCGGTAAAAACCGGAGGCCCGGCGCGGCTCTCCTTCGGGCCGGAGCCCGGGGCTCAGGGAGGGCCCGGGCCGCCTCTCCTGGGCGGCTGCGCGAGGGGGCGTGCCCGATCGGTCCCAGATGCGAGCAGCGCCGCTGGGGGGGCGGCGCTGCTCGTCTTGTCTTCAGGAGTGGAGGGAGATCTGCCGGCTCTGGCTCAGGCCTTCCTGCGCCTTCGGCGCGCCAGCGCGAGACCGCCCAGCGCCGAGCCCAGCAGGAAGATCGTGCCCGGCTCCGGGATCGTGTACGCGCCCTCGATCACGTCGTTGCCGCAGCTCATCGTCCAGTGGACGCCGAGGGAGGGGACGGCGAGCTGGTCGACGTACGGCACCGAGATGCTGAGGACGTGGTCCTGCCCACCCAGCGGATCGGTCAGGATGGACCAGGCGCCCGTCGCGATCGGCGACGCGCCGCTGGGATCGAAGAGCACCTCCTGGAACTCCCGGTAGATGTAGCCGCTGGGAGCATAGGATTCCTCGATCGCGCCCTGCGAAGTGCTGTAGAGGCTGGCGACGCCCGAGCCGTTGCGACCCGGCGTCAGGTGGACGGCGTACTCCCACGTCTCGCCTTGCCCGGCGTAATCGTCGACGTACGGAGCCGGGCCGTACGGCTTCCAGCCGTCTTCGCTGAGGAAGAGATCGCCGAGAAGGGTCTGGTACTGCCCGATGTTGTCGAGGTACGAGGTGTGGATGTTGAAATGGATGTCGCCTCCCGCGACACCGACCTCCATGAAGTCGACGCCGAACCAGTCGGTCCGGCCGATGACATCCTGGCCGACATAGCTCGAGGAGTTGGGGTCTCCGCCGACGTAGCCGTCCTCGATGCGTACGAAGTCCGCGTCGAGGCCAGAGGCGCACAACACGAGGAAGACAAGCCCAAGCGCACACACGGGAACAGATCGCACCTTGCTGTACATCTAAGTGTCGCCTCCTAGGGGCGGTGGTTGAGTTGAAACAGAGTCGGCCGGAGATCTCTGTCCCTGATTGCCTCGACAACCCCGCCGGAGGGAAGCGCGCCCACGCTTACGCCCGATGAGAGTCGTCTGAAGGTTTGCTGGACAGGCGAGCGACTCGCCCCGGCGGACCGGTGCTCACACCGCTCGCTGGAGCATCGTCTCTCGGAAAGCCCGCTTTCTCGATACTCTTCGCGTCTTCTGCTTCGAGGGCGTCAACAGCCGCCGGTGTCGCTCGCGGAGAGAAAGCTGCATGCTATGGTTTCAATAACTACCACCCGCGGCGTTCCAAGGCAAGAGATTCTCGGATGTCTCCCCGGCGTGCGGCGCGGCCATGGCTGCGGTCTCACCCGCAGCCGCGGCTTTCGGCGACGGCGCTGGCGACGGCGCGCCCAGGGCGAGAACGCCTCGCAGGCGGCACGCGGCTTGCCCCGCCGAGGGGTGCCGTCCGCTTACGTCGTCAGCAGCCTTCAGCCGCGGGGGCGTAAATCGAGCGGACGGAGAGGCTTCTCCGGAATCCCGCACGCGAGCTCCCGGCCTCTCGAGTTGTAGCGAATCTTGACAGCGAGTCCAGAGCGCGATGGCGAGAGGAGATGCGAGAGCCGAGGCGGCTGCCTCGCGAGCCGAGAAGGCGCCCGCGTCCCTCCGCTCGAGAGGGTTATCGGCCTGCCGGCGAGCCGCCGGCGCCGAGCGCCGAGCGCCGGGTGGAGCCAGGCGAATCCGTTGCGCTTCGCTCCGCCAGAGCGGAGTCTCTCGGCCCCCTGCGGGTGAGCGCGCGGCGACCCTCCAGCGCTCGAATGTGGTATCAGCCTGCCGCCGGAGTCGTGGGCCGCGAGCGCGGCGAGCACAGGAATCGACTTGATCTTCTCGGACTATTCCGGTACAGTTTGGCCTGTTTGGTTTTTGCCCGGGCGCAATTGTCGTCTGAAATCGACCGAGGCACGAGTGGTGTAGGCACCAAAGGAGTTGCGGTGTCGCCAGTGAGTCAACGCGGCGCGGCGCTGCGGAGCCCCGACTTCCGCAGATCTCTCGAGAGCGCATCTGTTCTCCCGAGCATCCGGGAGGTCGTGATCCTCGGCGGTTCCGTCAGGCCGACGCCGTTCGTCCTCGCCACGGGGCGGTCCGTCGTCGATCTCCCCGCCGGCCCGGACGAGAGCATCCTGGGACGGTGGCAGAGGGAGGTCGCGTCGCTCGTCGACGCGGGCCTCAGCGATCGCGAGACTCTTCTCGCCCGCGTCTTCTTCAATCGCGAGGCGCCGCTGCCGGCGTCCCCTCCCCGCGACTCCCGGGTCGATCTGCAGCTTCTGCGCGATCTGCGAGAGTTCCGCGGATCCGGCGGTCTTCTCCGCGATCTCACGCGCGATCACGACCCGGCGGGCTACATCCTGGTGGCCAACGGCGCGCAGCTCCTCCTGGAGCCGCTGGTCGATCTCGCGCGGGCGCTCGGCAGCGTCACGTCCGACGTCTCCCTGATCTCGCATGCGAGCGGCGCCCCAGGCGGCCTGATGCTGATCCGCTGCGGATGTCTCGATCGCGTTCCGGATATCGGATACTGCGATCTCAAGGAGCAGGCGCTTCCCGAGATCGCCCGGCGCCATCGCGTCTGCGTGGTCGAGAGAAGCCGGCCGAGCGGCTTCGCGATCCGCAGCGCGTCCGACTACCTCAAGGCTCTCGATCACATCCATCGCTCCTCCGCGGCCAGCCTGGCGACATCGCCGAGGGCCGGCCCCGGGCGCGATGATCTCTGGGAGCGAGGCCGACGCCGCTTCGCCATCGTGGAGGACGGCGCGCGCGTCGACTCCGGAGGGCGAGTGCACGATTCGGTCATCCTTCGCGGCGGGCGCGTCAAGGCCGGCGCCTTCGTGGCCCGCTCGATCGTCTGCAGCGGCGGAGTGGTCCGGCGGTGCAGGACGGTGGTGAACCAGGTGGTCTCCTCCGCCGTGTAGGCGGCCGGAAGCCAAATCCCGCGAATCCTTCGAACACCGGAAACAGGGGTGATGTTGTCCTCCACGGATGTCCAGCAGAAGCGCTCCGCATGGTTGAGCGAGAGGCTCTGCGCGGTGCTCATCCTGCTCGCGGCGGGGGTCATCCTCACGTCGAGGGCCTGGACCGACATCGTGAGGCGGGCCTTCCATGACCCCTCCTTCATGTACGTCTTCATGGTGCCGGCCGTCTTCGTCTGGCTCGTCTACGTGCGGCGGCTTCGGCTGCGGCGCTGCCGGCCGCGGCGCCAGTACGTCGGATACATCTTCCTCCTGGCTGGGGCCGCCGGCCACTTGACCGGGATCCGCCTCGAGATCGACTTCCTCAACCACCTCGGCGCGATGATCGGCGTCATCGGGTGCTTCCTGGCGATCTACGGAACGGACTTTCTCCGCAGCTTCGCCCCCGCGTTCATCGTCCTGATGGTCCTCGTGCCGCTTCCCGCGCCGGTGCGCGGGAGAGTCGCGTCGACGCTGGAGCTGATGACGGTCGGCGGCTTCCGCTGGCTCTCCGAGGTCACCGGCGTGCCGGCGACGGGGTGGGGGGAGTTCATGACGGCCGACGGCGCGCACCTCTCGATCCAGGCGGCGCTCGATCTGTACTGCATGGCCGGCGCGACCTTCCTGCTGGCGACCGCGTTCGCCTTCGGGCAGCCCTTTCGCGGATATGTGCGCATGGGCATCCTTCTCTCGGTGCCGCTTCTGCTCGTGGTCTGCAACTCGGTCCGGCTGATCCTCTTCTCGTGGGGCGGGTCGATGGTCTCCGCCGCGCCCTACGGTCTGCTCTTCCACGTGAGCATCTGGTGCATGCTTCTCCTCGAGCTCCTCCTGCTGAACGGCATGATTCTCGTGATCCGATCGACCTCCGTTCCCGTCACGCAGTTCCGGCTCGCGTACCAGCGATGATCCAAGACTCGCGACACCTGAGCACGCCCCCCGAGGTCTTCGAGCCCGCCGATGCGGAGTCTGCCGCGGCGGCCAGGCAGAGCCCGGACTCCGCGTGGCCGAGCATCTGGGGTCTGGACCCGGCGCAGCTCCACGAGCGGTTCTGGTCCTCGAGGGGCGTGCAGGTCGTGGCGCCGGGCCGGCCGCAGAGCCTGCGGCATGACGCGGAGCTCTACCTGCTCGCGCCCTCGCGGTCCCTGGTCCTGCTGCGGCTCCGTCCCCTCGTCGACCTGGTCTGCTGGCTCCAGCTCAAGGTGCTCTTCGCGAAGCTCCCCTCCGGCGGCGAGGACGGCTACCGGGAGATCGCGCTGGCGGACGAGTCCTCGCAGTTCCTCGGCTACCAGAGGATCTACGAGAAGCCGGGGCGCGGAGCGGTGCGCGTGGCCTTGACGCCGGACGAGCGGGTCGCCGCCGCGTGGCGAGATGCTCCGACGCTCTACGCGGGCTGGGAGCGGCTGCTGCGGCAGACCTCGAGCGGCGATAGCGATACCGCGTGCGCCGAGGGCAGGGTCTTCGACGCCACGAGCCCGCCGGAGGTCGTCGAGTTCGCGCACGAGCTGGCCGCCGCGTGGAGGCGGCCGGGCGCGGCGAGCCCGCGGACGGTCCGGTGGGGGCCCCGGGTGTGGGTCGACGCGGGAGCGAGCATCGACCGCGCGGCGAGGATCGTCGGGCCGGTCTGGGTGGGCGCCGGCCGGCGCGTGGAGGCGGGTGAGAGCATCGTCGGTCCCGCCATCCTCTGGGACGATCCGGAGGCGCTGCCCGCCGGGGACGAGGAGCGGCTCGCGCTCGATGCGAAGCGCGCTCGCCGTTCCTTCCGCGGGCTCCCTCCCCTCCGCATCCCCTCGCTGCCCGACGTCGTCGCCGGCGCTCGCGCCGTCGTGATCGAGGAGAGCCCGGAGGAGGTGATGCCGGAGGAGCCGAAGGGGTATCGAGGGAAGAGGCTCCTCGACATCGCGGTGTCGCTCGCGGTGCTCACGCTCTGCATCCCCTTCTTTCCCCTCGTGCTCCTCGCCATCTGGATCGAGGACCGCCGCCCGTTCTTCTTCATCCACCGCCGCGAGACCTTCGGGGGGAAGGAGTTCCCCTGCATCAAGTTCCGCTCGATGCGCCGGGACGCCGAGGAGATCAAGGCCCGCCTGCGCGTCGCGAACCAGATCGACGGCCCGCAGTTCTTCATGGAGAACGACCCGCGCATGCTGCGCGTCGGAGCCTTCCTGCGCAAGTCGAACATCGACGAGATCCCGCAGTTCTTCAACGTCCTCCTGGGGCAGATGTCGGTGGTGGGGCCGCGTCCCAGCCCCTACGAGGAGAACCAGTTCTGCCCCGCGTGGCGCGAGGCTCGCCTGAGCGTGCGGCCCGGCGTCACCGGCCTCTGGCAGGTGAAGCGGACCCGCGCGAAGGGGCTCGATTTCCAGGAGTGGATCCGCTACGACATCGAGTACGTGGAGAAGATCAGCTTCTGGCTCGATCTCTGGATCGTCGCGAGGACGATCCAGATCGTGATCGTCTCCCTGCTGCGGGCAGTCTTCAGCCGCAGGGACGGCGCGGAGCCCGCAGAAGCCGCCGCGCCCGCGGAGATCGCAGAAGCCGCCGCGCGTGCGGAGATCGCAGAAGCCGCCGCGCCCGCCGCGTCTCCCTCCCCCTCGGAAGCCGCAGAGGCCGCGGCGTCCGCAGACTCGGTTGATGTTCGGTCCGCGCCGGAGTGCGGCATCGATGCACCGGACTGATGCGGGAGCGCGGCGCGCGCCGGCGCGCGACCCTCGAGCGGCGGCGCCGGGATCGCTTCTCGAGTCGCGTCCCGCGCTCCAGGCGCCGCGACGGGCTGCGAGTCGGACGCGTGTTCGCAGCTCAGCGGAGAGTCGCGTGCGGCGCCGAAAGATTTTTCAAAAATTCTATTGCCCTCCTGGGCGAGCCGGATAACATAAGGATCCCCCACAACTGCCCCTTTTTTGCCCAGCAAACAATCACCGTTTGCTGGGCTCTTTTATTGGCATCGGGCCGCCGATGCGAACTCCCGGGGGACCCGCGGCGCGCCCGGCTTCCAGGCGCCGGAGCACATGCCGAGAGAGCGTCCGAGCCCTTCTGCCGGCAGACCTTGCGACGCTCGCCCCACAGGCGCGGCACGAGCGGCGGTTCGCCTCCTCGCTCCTCCCGCCTACCTGCGCGGGATCGTGAGGACCGGCCGGCCCTCGGCATCGAGGATCTGGACCTCCGGGACGCCATCGGCGGAGAGTCCCAGCCAGAGCCTGGGAGTCTCCTCCCCGTCGCGGAGCCCCACGTGGGGAGCGCCCTCTCCGGGGACCTGCAGCTCGACCCGGCTCCGGCCGCGCGGATCGCGCAAGGCCATGTAGGGCGTCCCGTCGCGCGCCGTGCCGAGGCCCGCGCGGCAGGCGCCGCCCTTCTCGAGGAAGAGGATCTCCGCCGCCCCCTCGGCGTCCAGGCCCGCGGTGCACCGCTCCCGCTCCTCGCCGTCGACGATCGACCAGCGAGGGGTCGGGCCCGCCCGGGCCTCGAGCCGGCCCTCCGGCGTCGAGAGCGTCCAGGACGGCTCTCCCGCGGCGCCGACTCCGATGCGAGCGCTGCTCCCCTCCGCCTGGCCCGCGAGGTGGAGCGCAGCGGCGCCCTCCTCCCCGATCCCCAGCCGGGCGCTGGCCGCCGGCGCGCCGGGCGCGGCCGGAGCGCGGTCGGCGGCGATCTCGACGCCCCGGCTGCCCCTCGATGCGAGGCTCAGCCCGCTCGCTTCCTGCGGGCCGACGAGCTGGACACCCGCGGCGCCATCGCCGTCGAGTGTGAAGGACGCGCGGCTCCGCTTCGCCTCGTCCTTGATGAAGAGCCCGGCGGGATCGGCCTCCGCGCCGGAGCCGAGGACGGCCAGCGTCGCCAGCCGTCCCTGCGTCGCCCCCGCCAGAGAGAGGCCAGGAGCCCCCGACGCGTCGAGGAAGAGCGACGCCCGCACCCTCTGCTCTTCGTCCTGGAGGGTCACCCGCGGAGAGCCGTCGGAGAGGAGCCCCAGGTTGAGCCTCTGGCGGCCCTCCTCGTCGGCGACGCTCAGCGCGACCGAGCCCTGGCGGCTCAGCCCGGCGGCGACGCGCGTGACACCCCGCTCGTCCATGAGATCGAGAGCCGGCGAACCTTCCTCGTCCACAGAGACCGCGGCCCGCTCCTTCTCGCCGTCGTCGAGGAGAGCCAGCCGAGGGAGATCGCGCCCGGCCAGGAGGAGGACCGCGCGCTTCTTCCC
>JAFGKN010000481.1 GCA_016928605.1 Planctomycetota bacterium
CCGCGAGCTGGCGCAGCGGCGATCGCGACGCAGAACCGCCGGCTCCGCAGCCGGCCGAAGCCAGGATGGTCTACTGAAATAGGCTCTGAGGAGCCACGAGGAAGGAAGAACCCCTCGGGCTTCCTGCTCCAGCGGAGCATCAGGCACGAGCCTGCCGCGGGCGGCGGGGCGAGGTCCCTCGGAGGCTCCTTCCCCGCCTGAGGAGCGCCTCCCGGGGCTGGGAGGACAAAAAAAAGGCGAAAAGCCAAGGGAACTAAGAGACTGGTGGTTGGTGGAGTGATCTCTTAGTTTTACGTGGTGGTAGACAACCTTGACTTTCCGACCTTTATTCCCTCTTTTAATTCTCTCGTTATTCTCTCGCGGAGGCGCCGGAGACCAGGAAGGCCTCATCAGGGCTCGCTCGCTGCGTTCTGACAAGGCTCGGTCGCTGTGTTCTGACCTCCTCCTCCGCCGGATTTGTACCTGTTTGCGCCGGTTTTCTCTTTCCTCGGCGCTCTTGAGCGCCTCCTCGGACGAATGCCTTGGCGCTCCGAATGGAATCCACCTATGATATTGCTGAAATGATAAGCGTCTGCGGGCCGCTGTCAACTCTCTTTTGCGCCCCTCGGCGCCGCCTTCAGGGGGGGACCCGGAGGGCCTGCAGGACGACGTCCGCCGGCTCCCTCCTGGGGTGGCTCCTCGCGGGGCTCCTTCTCTCGGCGCCCGCCGGTCTCCGGCCCGAGGAGGAGACGGCCGCGCCGCCGCCAGGGCCGGGGAAGCCGGCGCCGCCGGAGTCCGCGACTGCTGGCGGCTCGCCGGAGACAGCTGCGCGGGACGAGTACGCCGCTCTCGTGGCGAAGCTCTCGGGCCTCTATCCGGACCGGGACGCGGTGCTGGAGTCCCACGCCCGGATCCGGGCGCAGCTCGTCGAGTTCGCCGCCGCCCATCCGCTGGCGCCCGAGGCGGGGCCCGCGAGGGCGCTGGCGGCGGAGGCTGCTCTCGTGGCGGGCGACGCGGCCGGCGCGAGGAATCTCTGGGCACAGCTCGCCCAGGCGGGGCCGCGGGACTCGGACCGCGCCCGCGGGCTCTATCTCCTGGGGGAGCACTACTTCCTCGGTCTCCTCGACGCGGTGGGGCTGCGCCGGCTGTCGCCGGCGGCTCGCGAGAAGCGCCGGCTCGACCTCTCCGCGTCGTGCGAGCGGTACCTGAGCGCGCTCGTCCGGGACTACCCCGAGGATCCGCGCGCGCCGGCGGCGAGGCGCTGCCTGGCGTACCTCGGCCGGCTCCGCTCCGCGGCGGCGCCGGCGTTCGAGGCTCGGCTGCGACGGGGAGACGAGGAGGTCGTCCACTCCCTCGAGACCCTCGGGGGGAAGGTCGCCATCCTCTACTTCTGGCGGGCGCGCTCCGCCGGCGTCTTCGAGGATCAGCGGGCGCTGCTCGACGGCCTCCGGAAGGACCTCGCCGACTATCCGGTGCTCGAGGGACGGGTGGAGGTGCTGGGGATCCTCCTCGACCGCGACCCGGCGCCCCTCCGGGAGGCGGTCGAGCGGTGGGAGATCCCGTGGCCGCAGCTCCACGACGGGCAGGGCTTCGACACGCCTCTGGCTCGTCTCTTCGCGATCCCCTCCGCTCCGCACTACGCGGTCATCGACGCCGACGGCCGCCAGGTGTACCTCGGGGTGCTGCGCGATGAGTTCCTGCCGGCGGCCGCGGGGGCGCTCAAGGCCCTGCGCCTTCGCCTCGAGTCGCAGGGCGGCAGCGGCGATCCGACGGCGGATGAGGAGCCGGTTCCGGCGGACGCAGAGGGCTCCGAGCCGCGGGAGAAGGCGGACCCGGCGGCGGATCCGGTTCCGGCGGACGCGGAGGGCTCCGAGAGCCGAGACGAGGGGGGTGATCTCCATCCGGAGGCTCGGTCGTCTTGATGCCCCGGACGCCGGAGCCTCACCCCGCGGACCCCGTCTCGCTGCGCCCTGCGCGGCGGAACTCCTCCAGATAGCCGCGGATGTCCTCGGCGCTCGCCTCCTCGTCGGGATCGTACGTCGAGGGGACGAGGAGATCCTGGCCCTCCAGCTCGGAGATGAAGCGCGACGGCTTCCTCTCGACCTCCTTTCCCCACAGGCTGCGGGACCGCGCGCTCGTGAGCACCAGCCGGCGGCGGGCTCGCGTCACGCCGACGTAGAAGAGCCGCCGCTCCTCCTCGACGGCGCGGTCGCCGTCCTCGATCGACTTGCGGTGCGGCAGGATGTCCTCCTCGACGCCGGCGAGGAACACGACCGGGAACTCGAGACCCTTCGCCGAGTGGAGGGTCATCAGGGCGACGCCGCGGATCGAGTCTCCGGCGTCCTCGGACTCCTCCTGCGCGCGCAGCGCGAGAGCGTCCAGATATCCGCTGAAGGGCTCTCCCGGATGCTCTCGCTCCCATGCCGCCGCCCCTTCGATGAGAGCGTCGACGGCGCGGCACCGCGCCTGGGCAGTCAGCGGATCGGCGTACAGCTCGCGGATGGCCTGCGCATAGCCTGCGTCGGCGAGGATGGTCCGGCACATCTCGGCGTAGGCCCTCTCGGCGAGAAGCGCGGCGGCGCGCTGGAAGATGCGCGCGACGACGCCGGCCGCGGCTCTCACCTGCGGCGTGAACGCGCCGTCGCCGCGGCTCACCTCCCGCAGCGCATCCAGGAGAGCGAGCTTCTGCGACCGCGCGTGGTCGTCGAGCTTGCGGATAGAAGTCGCTCCGAGGCCCCGGCGCGGGAAGTTGATGATGCGCAGGAGAGAAACGTCATCGCCCGGATTGACCGCGACCGTCCAGTAGGCGAGGGCGTCGCGGATCTCCTTGCGGTCGAAGTAGGACTGGCCGCCGATGAGGGTGTAGGGGACCTGCCGCAGGCGGAGCTTCTCCTCGAACGGCCTCGCCTGGGCGGCCGAGCGCAGCAGCACCGCCATCTCGCGGTACGGCTGGCCGTGGCGGTGATGGAAGTCGAGGACCCGGTCGATGACGTGATCGACCTCGGCGTCGCCGGTCGCCGCCGACACCCACTCGACGGGATCGCCTCCGGGGATCGTCGCGCGGAGCGTCTTCGGATGCCGCCCGGGGCTGGAGGAGATCACGGCGCTGGCGAGCGAGAGAATCGGCGCAGTGGACCGGTAGTTCTCCTCGAGCCGGACGACGGCGGCACCCGGAAAGTCCTTCTCGAAGCGCAGGATCTTGTCCACCTCGGCGCCGCGGAAGCCGTAGATCGACTGGTCGTCGTCGCCCACCGCGCAGAGATTCCTGCGGGGGCCGACCAGACACCGCATCATGCGGTACTGGGATCCGCTGGTGTCCTGGTACTCGTCGATCAGGATGTAGCGGAAGCGATCCTGGTACTTCTTCCTCACCTCGTCGATCGTCTCGAGGAGCTCGAGGGGCCTCCGGATCAGATCGTCGAAGTCGACGGCGTTCTGGCCGCGGAGATCCTCCTCGTACCGCTCGTAGATGCGGGCGAGCCAGCGGTCCTCGTCATCTTCCGCGTCGCGGGAGCACTCGGCAGGCGAGAGGCCTCGGCTCTTGATGAGTGAGATGCGGCGGCGGACGGCCTGCGCGTCGCTCGTGCTGGCCGAACCGCGGACCTCGCGCAGAATGGGCCTCAGGAGCGAGATCTGGTCGCTCTCGTCGCGGATCGAGAAGTTCGCCCGCAGCTCGGCGAGCGGAGCCTCGGCGCGCAGGATCCGGGCGCCGAGCGAGTGGAACGTGGAGATCGTCAGCTCAGGCGGCCTCTTCCCGAGCAGTCCGGCGATCCGCTCGCGCATCTCCGCTGCCGCCTTGTTGGTGAAGGTGACCGCCAGGATCCTCTCCGCCTTCACTCCCCGATGGAGGAGGTAGGCCACGCGATGCGTGATGACGCGAGTCTTGCCGGTGCCGGCGCCCGCCAGGACGAGCAGCGGTCCCTCGGTCGTGGTGACGGCCTCGCGTTGAGCGGGGTTGAGGTTCCGGAGCAGGGAGTCGGAGCTGCATCGGTGCTGTTTTCGAGCCACGAGTGTCTGCGTTCGAGCGCCTTCGGTGACCGCACGGAGCATCCCAAGCCGGCGCCGAGGGCGTCAAGGCTGGACGCTGCCAGCGCCATCTGATTGAATCAGAACCGCCCGGAAAGCGCCATGCGAGATGCTCGGCCTCGCCGAAGCGGGGGAGGGCAACGCCGGGCAGACCGGACAACGATGGGACACGACGACCGAGATCCAGGACCGGTGATCGAAGGCCTGCGCCGCGCACCTTTGCGGAGAGGAGCCCTCGGCTGGCTGCTCGACCGCGCGGGACCGGGGCCGCTCGCCAGCGCCGCGCGCAACGCGGGCGCGCAGCCCATCGCGGCTCGCGGAGCCTGGCTCTCCGCGCTCGGTGCCATGGCGCTCGTCATCCTCTCGGCGCAGGCAGCGAGCCGGCCTGCAGAGACGCAGAGGCAGCTTCCGGCAGCTGACGCCACGTTTGCCGAGGGCGCATCAGCGCTGCCGGGTGGTGGCGCGTCCGCTCCGGCGGATCGCGCGAGAGAGGCTGGAGCGGCCGGGCCGGCGGAGGAGGGCGCCGCTCCGCCGGCCTCGC
>JAFGKN010000482.1 GCA_016928605.1 Planctomycetota bacterium
CCGCGAGCTGGCGCAGCGGCGATCGCGACGCAGAACCGCCGGCTCCGCAGCCGGCCGAAGCCAGGATGGTCTACTGAAATAGGCTCTCAGTCTCGCTCGATCGCCGCGGCGGGTGCATCGCGCTGCCGCTCAAGACCCCCGCGTGCTCATGACATCAGCGCGCCAGGAACGTAGTGCGTGCCCCGCTTCGCCCCTCGCCGGATCAGGATGCAGCTCTCGACGAGCGATCCGAGCTCGCGCGTCGCCGCGGCGTACGTGACGCCGAAGAGCTCGCGGTACGCCGTGTTGTTGAGGACATCGGCGCGGAGGAAGTACTGCTCGAGAACGGGCAGCCGATCGTCGAGGAACCCCAGCGCCTCCAAGCTCGCGTCCAGGCCGCGATCCCCCTTCTTCTCCCTGCGCCGCTTCGCCACCGCTCCCCGCGACTTCCCGCGGCCCGCGGGCCGCGGAAGCCGCGAGGCACGCCCCGTCTTTGCGGTCTCCGGCATCTTGGCAGTCTTGGCGGTGCGCGGCGTCTTCGCCTTCGTCGACATCCCCGCGCTCTGTGCCGTCGCCGGTGTGCTCGAGGTCTTCGACGTTCTCGCGCGATGCGCTCTCTCCGCTGTCTCCGCCGTCTCCCCTGTCCTCGCGCTCTCCGACATCCTCACGATCTTCGCCGTCCGCGAGGCCTTCGCTCTCCGCGAGCTCTTCGCTCTCCGCGAGCTCTTCGCTCTTCGAGCGGTCCCGGCGGTCTCGGGCGTGCTGCCGTTCCTCGCGCGCCGCGGGCGCGACGCCGGGGCGCCGCCAGAGCGGGACGCCGCCTTGGGGGGCTCGGCGTCGATCTCGATCCCGAAGAGGCTCTCCATCTCCGCGGCGTCCATCTCCGCGGCCTCCGCGGCGCCGCCGAGAAGCCTGGTCCCGGCGGCCACCTCGCTCACGAGATCCAGATGGTCGACGTCCCTCAGGACGAAGAGCACCTCGGGACGCTCGTCGAGCCGGGCGCCGACCCCGTACAGGACGGCCGCCACGTGCTTGCACATGGTCGCCCAGTCGGGGCAGGAGCATTTCATCTTGATCTCGCGGGGCGTGGGGAAGAGACCCGTGCCCTCCTCGGTGAGGATCTCCATGACTCCCCGGGAAAGCCTGCCCTGGAGCAGCTCCACGACCGAGTCGATCTTTCCCGCGCAGCGGCTCTTGATGGAACTCCACTGCTTTCGCTCGATGCGGGAGAACTGCACAGTGACGTCGTAGATGTCCGAACCGCTCACCATGGCCGTCACCCGCCCCGGCGCGATCTGCAGGTCGATCACGGAGCCGTTGCGGACGTACGTCCGCCCGCGCGGCAGGCGGTTCGAGAAGTCGCTGTAGCGCTCGAGATTGTCGCACCAGGACTTCCCCCAGACCGTGTGCGCGATGGCGCGCCCGTCGATCGAGATCGGATCCAGCTTGCGGCCCTTCTTCTCGAGCTCCTTGGCCTTCCTCGCTGCCTGCCTCCGCCGCTCCTCCACAGGGACGTACGGAGCCCAGAAGCTGTAGCGGCTGTAGCCCGAGTAGCGGGATCTCCACCGGCTCATGGTCAGCTACCTCGTCTTCACTTCCATCACGAACAGAAATCCCCAGCAGGGAGTCCCGGAGCGCTCACGACTCCGTCAGGACCCTGTTTGTATCGAGAGTCACGAGCCGCATCAACTCCTCGTCTCCCATCTCCGTGAGCGCGGCCTCGGCTCCCGCCTTGAGGATCTCCTCGGACATCTCCCGCTTGGACTCGAGCATGGCGTCGATCTTCTCCTCGACCGTGCCCTGGCAGACGAACTTGTGGACAAGGACGTTCTTCCTCTGCCCGATCCGGTAGGCCCGGTCGGTCGCCTGGTTCTCGACGGCCGGATTCCACCAGCGGTCGAAGTGGATGACGTGCGAGGCCGCCGTCAGGTTGAGGCCGGTCCCCCCCGCCTTGAGCGACAGGACGAAGAAGGGAGGGCCGTCCTCGCGCTGGAAGGCGTCGACGATCTGTCGGCGGCGCTTGACGGGCGTGCTCCCGTCGAGGATCACTCCGGAGCGGCCAAAGACGGGCTCGAGGGCAGACGCCAGAACCGAGGTCAGCTCCCTGAACTGCGTGAAGACGAGCGCCTTCTCCTGCCGGGAAGCGATCTCCTCGCAGAGCTCGAGCAGGCGGAGCATCTTGCCGCTGTCGGACGGATCGTAGGACCCGTCGCCCCTCCACTGCGAGGGGTGGTTGCAGATCTGCTTGAAGCGCATCAGGAACGCCAGGATCACGCCGCGCCTCCGCACCCCTTCGGCGCCGCCGAGGGTCCGGGCCAGCTCGTCGACGGCCTGCTGGTAGAGCACGGCCTGGAGCTTGCGCAGCCCGCAGTGCACCTTCATCTCCTGCTTGTCAGGGAGATCGGCGATGACGCGCTTGTCGGTCTTCAACCGGCGGAGGATGTACGGCCGGACGAGCGCGCGCAGCCGCGAGTAGACATCGCCGCCGCTCCCCTGCCCCTTGCCCGTCAGGCGCGAGAACTCCTTGGCACCGCCCAGAAGGCCCGGCTGGAGAAACTCGAAGAGGCTCCACAGGTCCGCCAGGCGGTTCTCGACGGGAGTCCCGGTGAGAGCCAGGCGGTGGATCGACGGGATCGCCTTGGCCGCCCTCGTCTGCCGCGCCGAGGGATTCTTGATGGCCTGCGCCTCGTCGAGGACCACGAGGCCCCAGGATCTCCCGCGGATCCAGTCGAGCCGCGCCAGCATGCCGTAGGTGGTGATGACCGCGTCGAGGCGGGAGAGCCCCGGCGGAGGCTTGTCGAGCCTTCCTCCCCCCTCGGATGGATGAGCGACGAGGAGCCGGAGGCCGGGCGCGAACCGGGCGAACTCCGACTTCCAGTTCGCGATGAGCGACGCGGGCACGACGATGAGCCCGGGAGGCAGAAGGGGCTTCGGCTTCTCCTTCCGCTGCTTCTGGATCAGGATGAGCAGGCCGAGCACCTGGATCGTCTTGCCGAGGCCCATGTCGTCTGCGAGGCAGCCGCCGAGGCGCAGCCGGTGGAGAAGCCACAGCCAGCGGACGCCCTCCTCCTGGTAGGGCCTCAGCGTCGCGCGGAGCGCGCCGGCGGGGAGGCTCGACTCCCGGCCGCCGGGCGCGCGCAGCTCGTCGAGAACTCCGCGCAGCCACTCCCCGGCTCTCACCGAGACCCACTCGTCGGCGGCGGCCTCTCCGCTCGGCTCGCCTCCCGGAGCCGCGGCCTTCCCCTGCGTCCAGCCGGCGAGGAGCCGCATGGCGTCCCGGAAGGACATCCCCGAGTTGCCGGCCTGCTTCTCGATGGCGCTCCAGCTCGAGAGAAGATCGCGGAGCTTCTCCCGGTCCAGCTCGACCCAGCGGCCCTTGACGAGCGCCAGGTTGCCGGATCCCGCGAGGATCTCGCGCCATTCCTCCGGGGTGACCGCCTCGCCCTCGAGGCTGAGGTCCACCGAGAAGTCGAGAAGAGCGTCAGCCCCCAGCCCGGCGGCCTCCTGCCTGCCCACCGTGACATTCACTTGCACTCGGGGCGGACTCCGCACGTTCCACCAGTCGGGGATCTGCACGTAGATGCCGTGCTTCTCGAAGACCGCCGCGTCTCGGAGAAACCGGTGGGCCTCCTCGGGAGACCAGGCCTGCGGGTGAAACACGCGCCCGGAGTCGACGAGCTCTCGGAGAAACTCGCTCTCCTCGGCGGCCCGCTGGAGGGGGACGAGCAGCGAGAGGAGCGCCTTGCGGTTCGCGGCCGCCGACTGCTCCTTCACGGCCCTTCCCAGCGGCACGTGCTGGATCTTCCCCTGCGCGGAGAGCCGCGAGGTGTAGGTGGCGAGGAACGCGAAGGGGCGATCGGGACGCGCCTTGTTCTCCGCCAGGTGGAGGAAGACCCGGCCGACGCTCTTCCAGAGGGGATTCCTCGCGTGGAGATACGCCTCGGCGCCGAGCCCGGAGGCGCGGACGTCCTCGAGGAACGACCGCTCGATGGCGGCCCACGCGCTCCGCAGGACATCCTCGCTCAGGTACTCGATGCCCAGCATGGGGGGCGCCGCGGCGAGGAGCCTCTCCTCCTCATCGACATCGAGCGGCACGCGCAGGCCGGCGGCGATCTCGGCCTCGAGGTCGAGGATCGTCGAGAGCTTCGTGAAGTAGAGCCTCGCGACATCGCGCCACCAGCCCGCCGGGGAGCCGAGGTCCGCCGTCGTCTCCTCGGCTCCCAGGTGGAGCAGGCCGTGTCCCATCCCCCGGTCGAAGGCCGCCTCGATCCTCTCGACGAGCCTCCGCTCGAGCGGATATCCGAAGCCATCCCCGCGCGAAGGAGACACGTGCCCCGCCGGCGTCACGCGCAGGGAGAAGGAGATCGTCGAATCGTCCGTCGTCGAAGACATGTCGTGGTCCAGGGGAAACAACCGGTCGAGCCGGTCCTCGCACGAGGAGCTATAGCACAACTCCGGCTACCGGGAAAGCGGAGGGAGTGCCGAGGTCCCGGATGCGCCTGATTCACTTGAGATGTTGACTTCCAGCCCGCTGCGGCTACGCTGGAGATGCTTCGCAGAGCGCCAGGTCGCGTGCTTCGTCGCACCTTGGGCTTGAAGCTCAGGCTCTGCGGGGCCGACCGAGGCGAGATCGCGGATTGGCGACAGGCGAGGGGCCTATGGGTTGGAATGCTCCAGGACGCCCGCCGATCCGGGGCGCGCGCAGGATGCGGCCAGGCCGCGAACGCGGGCGGCGACCGATCGCTCCGCTCGCCCAGAAACCCGCGAAGACCGGTGCATGCATGGGAGGATGACATGGTGAGCCAAGACCGGATCAGAGGTGTATTGACTTTCGCCGCAGTGGCGATGGCAATCCTCGGCATCACGACCACGTCCGCCTACGCGGAGCTCCTTGTCGAGGAGCAGTTCATCTACGAGCTCGGATCACTGATCCATGGCCAGGACGGCGGTTTTGGCTTCGCCGGCCCATGGAGCGCGAGCAAATCCCACGGCCGGGATTATGTCATGCAATTCGAGGGGTTGACCTTCACCGATGAGAATCTCGTGGAGCTCCCCGCGGCCGGAAACTCCCTGTCGCGATACGGCAGCGCCGGCAGGGCCGAAGCGCACCGATTGCTCTCCGCCGATGCACAGGCCGCTCTCACGGCCGACAACACGACGATGTGGTTCGGCGTGCTCTTCCAGGAGCCGGGCCCCCCGTATCTACATACGTCGTTCCTCTTCGGGACGTACAAGTTCAGCACTCAAGGCACGCCAGCGCTCGGCGACGGCGACGACGATCGGAATCCGCCGTTCATTCCATTTGACGGCGATGGCTTCGGCTTCACGATACAGGCAGCTCCGGACGGGGCCACCCAGGGCTCCGGCACCATCAATGCGCTGGCCTTCCATGGCTCCTATGCGCCGATGATCGTTGAAGGCACCTATTTTCCGGATCCGCAGACTTCGACCAGCCTGATCGTCGGCAAGATCAACTGGCATCCCAGCGGCTCCCCGGATGAACTGTTCCTCTTCAACATCAGCGATATGTTCAGCGAACCGGACGAAGAGGATGCCTTCGCGTCGATCCTTGATCTCGACTTTGACCAGTCGGACTTCAACACCATCGCGGCGTGGGACTCCAACAACGGAAGGATCGATGAGATCCGTTTCGGGACCTCATTCTTCGACGTGGTGGGCATCGGCGCTTGTCCGAGCAAGTTGACGGCATCGGGCGGCGCAGGCGGCGTGACTCTCGAGTGGGTGAACGGGCTCGAGGTGCCGACCAGCGTCAGGGTTGTCCGGAACACGCAGGAGATCGCGAGCGCTGCGCCGGCGGTTCCTCCGATGTACACGGACGCGAATGCCCAGCCGGGCAGGATCGCCTACGAGATCACCTTCACCATGCCCGGCGAGGCCTGCGAGTCGCTCGCGACCACGTTCGACGCCTGCATCACCGATCTCGCGGCGACGCGGTCCGAAGCGGGCGTGGTCCTGACGTGGACCAACCACCTGGGCTACGACGGCATCGAGATCCGGCGCGACGGGGAGGTCCTCGAGGCCTCCTTGGACGGCGCCGCCGAGACCTACACGGATGCGGCGCCGCCCCAGCAGGGTATCGCGGCGTACACGGTTGTCCCCACGAACGGGACGTGCGAGCCGGCCGCCGTGCAGATCGATGTGGGCCCTGTCCGCAATGCCGGCTTCGAGGA
>JAFGKN010000064.1 GCA_016928605.1 Planctomycetota bacterium
ACAACCCATGAAGATCGTCGGCGATTGCGAGGTCGTGGTGGTGGGCGGAGGCCCGGCGGGATCGACCGCAGCGGCGATTCTGGCCGGCCAGGGCCGGAAGGTACTGGTCCTCGAGAAGGAGAAGTTCCCGCGCTACCACATCGGCGAGTCGCTGCTTCCCTTCTGCTACTTTCCCCTCGAGCGCATCGGCGTCATCGAGAAGATGAAAGCCTCCCGCTTCCCGCGGAAGTACGCCGTTCAGTTCGTCTCCACGAGCGGCAAGGTCTCGGCCCCGTTCTACTTCTTCCAGCACCTCGACCACGAGGCCGCCGCCACCTGGCAGGTCGTCCGCAGCGAGTTCGACCGGATGCTGCTCGAGAACGCACGCGAGAAAGGCGCCGAGGTGATGGAGGAGACGGCCGCGCGCGAACTGATCCTCGAAGATGAAGCCATCCGAGGCGTCGTCGCCCAGCCCCGCGGCGGAGAGCCCTTCGCCGCGAGAGCTCCGATGACGATCGACGCGAGCGGGCGCCAGGCGCTCTCCATCAGCCATTTCGGATGGCAGAAGTGGGATCCCCGTCTCAACAAGGTGGCGATCTGGACCTACTTCCGCGGAGCGCGCCGCGATCCTGGGCTCGACGAGGGCTCGACGACCGTCGCCTACCTCCCCGGAAAGGGCTGGTTCTGGTACATCCCGCTGCCGGACGACGTCGTGAGCGTGGGCATCGTCGCCGAGAAAGAGTATCTCTTCGGCGAGACGAACGACCTGCCGGAGATCTTCTGCCGCGAGATCGGGAACAACCCCTGGATCGCGGATCACCTCTCGAGCGGCCGGCAGTTCGGAAAGTACCACGCGACCAAGGAGTTCTCGTACCGCTCGCAGCACTGCGCCGCGGATGGCCTCGTGCTGGCGGGCGACGCTTTCGCGTTCCTCGATCCCGTCTTCTCCTCCGGCGTCTATCTCGCCCTTCGCAGCGGAGAGCTCGCAGCCGATGCGGTCGACGAGGCGCTCGAGAGCGGCGATCTCTCCGCGGCTCGATTCCAGCCCTACTCCGACCGGATCCGGGGCGAGATCGAGCCGATGCGAAAGCTCGTCTACGCGTTCTACGACACGGCGTTCAGCTTCGGGGAGGTGATCGCGAAACACCCGCAGATGCGCGGGGATCTGACCGATTGCCTGATCGGGAACCTGAACCGCGACTTCAGCGGGCTGTTCGACGCGATCGGCGAGCACATCGATCTTCCCGCACCGCTCCCCCACGGCGCGCCCCGGCTCGCCGCGCGGCCTGACCAGAAAGCGCAGGTTCGCTGATGGCTTCCGAGTTCAGATACCGGCACCGGATCGAGTTCGCCGAGACCGACATGGCCGGCATCGTGCACTTCTCGAACTACTTTCGCCTCATGGAGAGGACGGAGCACGAGTTCCTGCGCTCGCTGGGATTGTCCGTGCACGCCGACATCGACGGCCGGCTCGTCTCCTGGCCGCGCGCCCGCGCGGAGTGCTCCTACGAGGCCCCCCTCACCTTCGAGGACGAGGTGGAAGTCCTGCTGAGGGTCCGCGGAAAGACCAGGAAGTCCATCACGTACGAGTTCCAGTTCTTCGGACCGCACTCTCGACGCGTGGCGCGGGGCTCCATCACTGTCGTCTGCGCGACCATCGATCCGCAGACGCGGCGGATGACCTCGATCCCGATCCCGGACGCCATAGGAGAGAAGATCGAGACGGCGCCCGCGGAAGCGGAGGATCCTTGAAAATCCCCTCGAGCCGCGCCAACTGAAAGGACATCGCCGCATGCCTCCCGCCGACGCCGAGCACTCTCACATGACCTGGCTGCTCTTCGCGCTGATGACCGCCGTCGCCTGGGGACTCTACGGGATCTTCCTCCACAGCGGACAGGTCTTCATGAAGGATCCAGAGAACGGGCGCGCGAAGGCGTTCCTCTTCGTCGGCATCGCCTACTTCCTGACGGCGGTCCTCGCTCCCCTCGTCGTCCTCTGGCTGAAGGGAGCGAGCTGGGACTTCACGCCGAGGGGCATGACGTGGTCGCTCCTCGCGGGGATCGCCGGCGCTCTGGGCGCCTTCTGCGTGCTGCTCGCCTTCGGCGCCGGCGGGATGCCGAGCGTGGTGATGTCGATCATCTTCGCGGGCGCTCCGATCATCAACGCGGTGGTCGCGCTGTCGCTCCATCCGCCGGCCGGAGGCGTCTCGAGCCTCCGCTGGCAGTTCATCGCCGGCATCGCGCTCGCGGCGGCCGGAGGATGTCTCGTCACCCTCTACAAGCCGCCGCCCGCCAGGGCCGGACCGGCGAGGCCCGACGTCTCCATCGAGGCGCGGGCGGAGAGGCTGGAGAGATCCATCGACGCACCGCGGCAAAGGCCCGAGACGTCTGACGAGACGCCGTCGGAGAGGCCCGAGAGATCCATCGACGCGGCGCACGAGAGACCCGATGTCTCGGTCGAGGCGCCGCGCGAGAGGCCCGAGATCCTCAGCGACGCGCCGGCGGCGAGGCGAGGATACGAATCTCCTTCGGACCCGGCCGCCTCGAGAGGGGGAGCGGATCCATGACCGCCTGCGATCTCGGCTCTCGCGCTCAGATCCGAGCGCACCAGCTCGACGAGCTCCGCCGCCTGCTGGACGAGCTGCTTCCCGGCAATCGCTTCTACACGCCCGTTCTCCGCGAGGCCGGCATCGACGGCTCCATCTCCGATCTCGAGGAGTTCTTCGCGAAGATGCCCTTCACGGAGAAGAAGGCACTCGTCGAGGATCAGAGGCTCCATCCCCCCTACGGCACGAATCTCACCTACCCCCTCGCGCGCTACACCCGCCTCCACCAGACGAGCGCCACGAGCGGAGTCCCGATGCGCTGGCTCGACACGCCGGAGAGCTGGCAGTGGATGCTCGAAAGCTGGAAGCAGGTCTACCGAGCCGCGGGCGCGAGCGCCGCGGACTGCATCTACTTCGCGTTCTCCTTCGGGCCGTTTCTCGGCTTCTGGACGGCCTTCGACGCGGCGACCCAGCTCGGCGCCCTGTCGATACCCGCGGGCGGCCTGAGCAGCGTGGCGCGGCTGGAGGGGCTGCGCGCGCACCGCGCCACCGTGCTCTGCTCGACGCCGACCTACGCTCTGCGCCTCGCTCAGGTGGCGGCTGAGGAGTCGATCGATCTCGCAGCGTTCGATGTCCGTACCATCATCGTCGCCGGCGAGCCCGGCGGCAGCATCCCCGCGGTGCGCGAGAGCATCGAGGCCGCCTGGCCGACGGCGAGAGTGTTCGATCACCACGGCATGACGGAGGTGGGACCGGTCAGCCACGAGTGCCCCGACGAGCCCGGCTCGCTCATCATCATGGAGTCCGCCTACCTCCCCGAGATCATCGACCCGGAGACTCTGAGGCCCGTGGAGCCGGGCGCAGCCGGAGAGCTCGTCCTGACGACGCTCGGCCGCCTCGGCTCGCCCCTCCTCCGCTACCGCACCGGCGACCTGGTGCGCCAGCATCCTATCGCCCGAGAGGCCGGCGGCCGCTTCGGGTTGATCCTCGAGGGAGGCATCCTCGGCCGCGTCGACGACATGATCCACATCCGAGGAGTGAACGTCTTTCCGAGCGCGGTCGACGAGGTGCTCCACTCCTTCCCCGAGGTCGTGGAGTACCGCGTCGAGGTCTACCGCCAGAGATCGCTGCCGGAGATCCGCATCCAGGTCGAGCCGGCGGCCGGGTACCGCGATCTCCGCCTTCTCCGGCTGCGCATGCAGGAGAGATTCCGCGCCCTCTTCAACCTCCGCGTCTCCATCGTCACGGTCGAGCCCGGTTCCCTTCCGCGTTTCGAGATGAAGGCGAAGCGGTGGCGGAGAGCGTAGCGCTCTCCTCGGCACCGAGCCCTTTGTTCAGACCCCCAGAGATGCCCCGCGTCACGCCTCGGACCGCGGCCGGTACGGCGCGCGATTCTCCCGC
>JAFGKN010000483.1 GCA_016928605.1 Planctomycetota bacterium
AGGCGTGAGACGAGGGCCGGGGGCCGCAGGGGCGTGATGGCGCGGTCGCGACCGGCTGCCGCAGCCGGAGCCCGCATCGGCAGCCGCAGCCGCATCGGCAGCCGCAGCCGCATCGGCAGCCGCAGCGGGATCCGGATCCGGATCGGCATCGGCATCGGCAGCCGCAGCGGGATCCGGATCCGCATCCGCATCCGCATCCGCATCCGCATCGGCCTCTGTATCGGCATCGGCATCCGCAGCCGGGCGGAGATCCACGCGGACCGCGGCCTGCTGCCGGCGCTCTAGACGATCCGCCGGCGGAGCTCGTCGAGGTAGCGGAGCGCCTCCATCGGCGTCATGCGGTCGAGGTCGAGCCTCTTCAGCTCCTTGAGCAGACCGTCGTTCGCGTTGTGGAAGAAGTCGAGCTGAACCGCGAGCGGCCGGTCTGCAGCGTCAGCCGCCGCGGCGCGGCGGGCGATGGAGGGCTGGTCGTGGATGTCGAGAGACTGGTTCTCCAGGTTGGAGAGGATCTCCTTGCTGCGGTCGATGACCTCGCGGGGGATGCCCGCGAGCCGCGCGACGTGGATCCCGTAGCTCTTGTCGGTTCCCCCCTCGGCGATCTTGCGCAGGAAGATGATGTCGTCGTTCCACTCCTTCACCGCGATGTTGAAGTTGCGGACGCAGGGAAACGCGCAGCTGAGGGCTGTCAGCTCGTGGTAGTGCGTCGCGAAGAGCGTCCGCGCCCGGACCTTCTCTGCCACATGTTCCGTGATCGCCCAGGCGAGGCTGACCCCGTCGAAGGTGCTAGTGCCGCGGCCCACCTCGTCGAGGATGATGAGGCTGCGCTCCGTCGCATTGTTGAGGATGTTGGCGGTCTCCTGCATCTCGACCATGAACGTCGACTGGCCGCGGGTCAGGTCGTCGCTGGCTCCTACGCGCGTGAAGAGCCGGTCGATGATGCCGATTTCGGCGCTGCGGGCGGGGATGGAGCTCCCGGTCTGGGCGAGCAGCACGAGGAGCGCGACCTGGCGGATGTACGTCGACTTGCCGGCCATGTTGGGACCGGTGATGATCATGATGTTCGCTTCGGGCGTCAGCTCGACCGAGTTTGGCACGAACGGCTCCGTGGTCGCCACCTCCTCGACCATGGGATGCCGGCCATCGACGATCTTCAGGCAGAGGTCGGTCGTCAACCGGGGGCGGACGTAGCCTCTCTCCTGAGCCAGCGCCGAGAAGGTGCGGATCACGTCGACCTCCGCCAGCGCTGCGGCGGTCTCCTGCAGCGCTTCGATGTGGCCGGATGCTTCATCGCGGAGCCGGAGGAAGATCTCGTGCTCGAGCTCGACGGCCTGCTCCCGCGCGTGGAGGACCTTGTTCTCGTACTCCTTGAGCTCGGGGGTGATGAACCTCTCGCAGTTCTTCAGCGTCTGCTTGCGGATGTAGGAGGGGGGGATCTTCTCGCGGTGGGTGTTGGTGACCTCCAGGTAATAGCCGAAGACCTTGTTGAAGCCGACCTTGAGCGAGGAGATCCCGGTCTTCTCGATCTCGCCCTGCTGGAAGCGGGCGATCCACTGCTTGCCCTCGCGCGCGATCGCCCGAAGCTCATCGAGCTCGGCGCAGTAGCCCTCTCGGATCAGGCCGCCGTCCCGTATCGAGAGGGGCGGCTCCGGAAGAAGGGCTCCCGCCAGCTCGTCGCGCAGCCCGGGGAGGTCCGCGAGGCGCGCAGCGGCTCCTCGGAGGATCGATGCGCTGCAACCTTCGAGGTGCGCGCGCAGATCGGGCACGAGCTCGAGCGTGCGGGCGAGAGCCAGGAGATCCCTCGCGTTCGCGCTCGAGTAGCTGACACGGGCGCAGATCCTCTCCAGGTCGTGGACCCTCCGCAGGAGGCGGCCCAGAGCATCGCGCAGATCGCTCCGCGAGGTCAGCTCCTCCACGCCCTCCTGGCGATGCACGATGGCATCGACGTCCGTGAGCGGGGACAGAAGCCAGTCGCGCAGGAGGCGGCCACCGGCGGACGTGCATGTCCGGTCGAAGGATGCCAGCAGCGTGCCCTCGCGCCCTCCCGAACGCGACGTCTCCGTCAGCTCGAGAGCGCGCTGCGTCGTGCGGTCGATCGGCAGGATGCGGGACTCCTGGAAGGCCTGAACGCGCGTGATGTGCTTCAGCGCGACCTTCTGCGTCTCCTGCAGGTAACGCAGGAGCCCGCCGGCGGCACGGATTCCCCGCGGCAGGCGCTCGCATCCGAATCCCTCGAGGTTCTGCGTGCCGAAGTGCTCCGTGAGGGTCCGATACGCCTCGTCGAGATCGAACAGCGGGTCCGAGTACGGGGAGTGGCAAGCATCCCGGATGGCATCCTTCAGTGCGGGCTCCTTCTCGAGCTGGAACTCGAGGCTTTCGGGAAGGACGACCTCCGCGGGCGAAAGACGGCTGATCTCGGCCTCCAGGGCGGCCAGCCGGGGCGTCTCCCAGAGGAGAAACCGCCCGGTGCTGACATCGAGCCAGGCGAGCCCGTATCCACCGGAAGCCATCACGACCGCCGCGATGTAGTTGTTGGACTTCTCCCCGATGATCTTCTCGTCGGTTATGGTGCCCGGCGAGATGACGCGGACGACGTCGCGATCCACGAGGCCCTTCGCCTCCCTCGGATCCTGCACCTGGTCGCAGATGGCCACGCGCTTGCCCGCGCGGAGCAGCCTCGCGAGGTAGGAGTCCGCGGCGCGCACGGGCACCCCTGCCATCGGGATCGCGTCCTTCTCCTTGGATCGCGAAGTGAGCGCGATCCCGAGAATCTCCGAGGCCTCGCGGGCATCGTCGAAGAACATCTCGTAGAAGTCGCCCATGCGGAAGAAGAGGATCTCGCCGGGATGCCTCCTCTTGGCAGCGAAGTACTGCTGCATCATGGGCGTGTTGATGGCCGGAGACTCCGTGGGGCGGATCATGATCGGCGTTCTGCGCCTCGCATCCCGATCTGCGGGAGGTGACCGAAGGCTGACCGTCCGAGCCCCTCTCGTCGCGCCGGGCTCGGGCCCGGCATCGCAGGCCTTCGTCCAGCGGCGGCGGGCGGATCACGCTGCAGGCTCGTGCTCGCCTGAGAACTTCCCCGTCGGGGCCTGAACGTCAGACGGATTGTAGGATCCCTCCCCCTGAAGTCAAGACGACGAGCGCGCCGGGGATCGGATCGCTCGCCCGCGGCGGATCAGGCGGCGAGAGGCGGGCGGCCGATCTCCTCTACTCGTCCAGGTCCTCGTCTCCGCCTTGCTCGACGGCGTCGAAGATCGACTCCCAGGTGGAGTCGAGCTGGTCGAGCAGCGATTCGCTGGAGGTCTCCTCGAAGATGGTCTCCAGCTTGTGGTCCGCGCCGGCGCGGGCGTGCTGTGCGGAGAGGTTGCGGCTGCGGCGTTTGCGGAGCTCCGAGTTCTCCGGAAGGGGACAGCTCGCCTCGAGGAACTTGTCGATCTCCTCCAGCAGCCCGGCGTAGAGGGCGACCTTGCGCTTGGTGATGCGCGGGATGTCGGTCAGGATCTTCTCATCGGGAATCTCCGTGACCGCGCAGAGGAGCATCTGGCCGATCGAGTCGAAGGGGATCAGCTTGTGCTGGTGGAGGAAGTCGGGCGTGAAGAGCTTGACGAGCTTCGGGTCGACGTCGTAATTGCGCAGGGAGATGTAGGGAAGCTGGAAGTGCGAGCAGAGGATCTTGCTGATCTCCTGGCCTGTGACACACTGCATGTCGATCAGGATGGCGGCCAGGCTCTCCCCCGTTTTCTGCTGGATCTGCACCGCCTGATCGAGGTCCTCCTTCGCGATGATGCCTTCGTCGATGAGGATGCTGCCGAGACTCCTGCGCGTCATGCGGTTCGACGTGCTCATGGATTGCCATCCGGTCTCTCGAGCCGGCCCGGAGGGGGATCCGGCGACTTTCTCAGCCTCTCTCGAGCTCCGGCCCTCCGGCCGGAGCGGACTCGCGCAGCGAGATGACCCAGGCGCGCCCGGAGGCGCCTCACCCTCCGCGGGTCCTCGCAAGTCTATCACCGGCCTTCTCCGGCCGTCAAACCGGCCGAGAAAGCGCTCTATCGCGGCCAAGCGCCAAGCATTACCGGATGCGGCGACGCGCCGGAGGACCGGATCACCTCTCGGAAGGCGGGGTGGCTAGCCTCTCGCGCACGACCTGCGCGAGCCGCGCTCCGACGACCTCGGCGATCTCCTCGGCGGTCGCCGCACGGATCTTCCGGAGCGTGCCGAAACGGTCGATCAGCGCCTGGCGGCGCTTCGGACCTATGCCCTCGATGTCCTCCAGGCCCGTGCGGAGGGTCTGGCGCTTGCGGAGCTCCCGGTGGTAGCCGACGGCGAAGCGATGGGCCTCGTCGCGGATCCTCTGGATGTAGAGGGACTCCGGCGAGTCCTGCTCGAGAGCGAGGGGATCGGCTCGCCCCGGCGCGAAGATCCTCTCGAAGGTACCCTTGCGGCGCCGCTCCTTCGCGAGCGAGATGAGGCCGACGCCCTCGATCCCCAGGGCGCGAAAGACCTCCAGGGCCGCGTGGAGCTGTCCCTTGCCTCCGTCGATGACGATGAGATCGGGGAGGTTCTCCTCCTCCCTGCCGCGGGCGAGCCGGCGCGAAAGGACCTCCCGGATGCACTCGAAATCGTCCGCTCCGAGCGCGGTCTGGATGCGGTACTTCCGGTAGCTGTCCTTGTCGGGCTCTCCATCCTCGAAGGCGACCATCGCTCCCACGGCGAGAGAGCCCTGGAAGCTCGAGATGTCGTAGCACTCGATGCGGCGGGGCGGATCCGGCAGCCCCAGGTGGCGTGCGAGGGACGCCTGGATCGCGACATGCTGCTCGGCGCGAGTCGTCTCGAGGTCGAAGCTGTTGCGGGCGTTCTTGCGGGCGAGCTCCACGAGGCCGGCCTTGTCGCCCCGCCGCGGCACGGCGACCCGGACGCGGCCGCCTCGCTTCTCCGCGAGGCACGTCTCGACGAGCGCGCGGTCCGGAAACTCCTCTCCGACGAGGAGCTCCGGCGGAACGAAGCGGTCGTGGAGATAGTACTGCAGGATGAAGCTCGAGAGGATCTCGGCCGTCTCGAGCTGAGTGCTGAACGTATGGCAGCGGGAGTTGACGATCTTCCCGTCGCGGACGACCAGCTCCTGGACGGCGAGCCGGTCGCCCTGCCGGGCGGCGGCGAACACGTCGAGGTCCCCGAGCCGGAACTCCTGCGCCTTCTGCGTCTCGAACACCTTGCCGATGGCGCGGATCTGGTCGCGGAACCGGCCGGCGATCTCGTACTGCCGCGCCTCGGCCGCCTCCCTCATCTTCGCTTCGAGCCGCCTCTCGAGTTCCTTGTTGCGTCCCTTGAGGAAGAGAATCACCTGCTGCACGTGCTCCATGTACTCCTCGCGGCTGACGAGGGCGGCGCAGGGCCCGCAGCACCGGTCGATCTCGTGCTCTATGCAGGGCCGCTGGCGGCCGCGGAAGAATCCGTCGGAGCATGTGCGGAGGGGGAAGACCTTCTTGATGACGCCCAGCATCTCCCGGACCGCGCGGGCGGAGCCGTAGGGCCCGAAGTAGAGGTTGCCGTCCTTCCGGTAGCGGCGCACGACCAGCACCCGAGGCCATTCCTCCGCCACCGTGACCTTGATGCTGACGTAGGTCTTGTCGTCCTTCAGGCGGATGTTGTAGAGGGGACGGTGCTTCTTGATCAGGTTGTTCTCGAGGATCAGAGCCTCGGCTTCCGACTCGGCGACGATGCAGTCCACGTCCGCCGCTTTCTCCACGAGAAGGCGGTGGAACACGCGCGTGTCGGAGGAGCGGCCGAAGTAGGAGCGGACGCGGTTGCGGAGGTTGACGGCCTTTCCGATGTAGAGGATGCGGCTGCGGGCATCCTTCATGATGTAAACACCGGGCGAGATCGGAAACCTTCCGATCTTCTCCAGGAGCTTCTCGTCGAACTCAGCCGCCATCGCCTTGCCGCCTGCGGTATTCCAGGTAGTAGATCGTCCTGCCCTCGGCCCGGAACTTCAGCTCGTAGGGCGTCGGAAAGGGATAGAGCGACTGCTCCACCAGGCGCCCGCGGCCGCCCAGATTCTCCAGCGAGCCGCAGCCGTCCAGCACCTCGAGCATCTGACGGGCATAGCGATCGGCATCGGTGCGCAAGGAGATGCCGCCGCCGGGCCGCAGGAGGCGGCAGGCGAGGTCCATGCTCTCCCTCTGCACGAGGCGCCTCCTCGCGTGCTTTCGCTTCGGCCAGGGATCGGGGAAGTTGATGAAGATATGGTCGACAGTCTCCTCTGCGATCCACCGATGCATCACGTCGGCTGCGTGGAGCTGCAGCACGCGGATGTTCTCCAGCTCGGCGGCATGGACCTTCTTGAGGAACTTCAGGGCGCGGCGCCGGCAGTACTCGAAGCCGAGATAGCTGAACTCCGGCTCGATCCGCGCCACCTCGATCAGAAAGGGAGAGTTGCCGACTCCTACCTCGATGCGGAGCGGCCGCGGCCGATCGAAGACGCGTCCCCAGTCGACGATCTCGCTGCTCCGCAGGGGGAGAGCACCGGGATCGAGGAGAAACGGCGACTCGATCTGGGGGTACCGTCGCGTCAAGCTAGTGCAGGTATTTTTCCTTCGGTGGGAGATCCGAGCACTCGGAGATGTCGACGCCCGGCATGTGGATGATGGCCTGATACACATTCTCGATCACCTCCCGCGGCGTCGATGTCCCCGCGGTGATGCCGACGTGCTCCTTGCCGTCGAACATCCTGGGATCGAGCTCGCTGGCCCGCTCGATGTGGTGGGCTTCGACTCCCATCTCCGCACAGACGAGGGCGAGCTTTTTCGTGTTCGAGGAGTTGTGCCCGCCGACGACGATCATCACGTCGACCTCCTTGGCGAGCTCTCGCACCGCCACCTGGCGTGCCTTCGTCGGCTGGCAGACCGTGTCGCAGAACTCCACCTCCATCTGCGGAAAACGCTCGCGGATCTCGCCCACGAGCTTCAGGACGAAGTCGATCTGCTGCGTCGTCTGCGAGACGATGCCGACGCGGGCGCGGCCCTTCAGCTTGTCGATCTCGGACTGGTCGCGGATCACGGTGTAGTCCTCGAGGTCTCCCACGATGCCCTTGACCTCGACGTGGAGGGCGTCGCCGATGACGACGGGGTGATAACCGGCGCGGACGAACCGCGAGACCGCCTTGTGAACCCGAAGCACGAGGGGACAGCTCGCGTCGAGCACCGTGAAGCCCATCTCCTTCACCCGGCGATGTACCGATTCGGGCGCTCCATGGGCCGTGATCATGACATGCTTGGTGTGGATGTCCGGGCTGAGCTTGTCGACGATGTTGGCGCCGTTTTCCTGGAGCTGCTGGATCGTCTGGGGATTGTGGACCAGCTGTCCGATGACGGTCAGATCCCCGCGGTAGGACTCGTCCATGGCCAGGTCGATGGCGTCCTGGACTCCGAAGCACGTACCGAGGGACTTGGCTACAGTCACTCTCATGGGCGGGGTAGTCTCCCCTTGCGGGTGTTGGTTCTCATCGGTCCGGCGAGGCCCCGGCGGACTGCCGTGCCGGCTGTCGGGAGCGACGGCGCCGGGTCAACCGCGCCCACCGGCCCACGGCCTGCCAAAGCCTGAGGTATTGTAGCGCCGGTCCGGGGGCCCGTAAAGAAGCGGACCCTGCTGCAGGAACGCCGCAAGCTCGCGGGAAGGCGACGCCGCGGCTGCGGGTCCGGGAGCGCGGCCCTCGGCCATGGCGCGCGGCCGGCTGCGGTGTTATCCATCTCGGTTGATCCATCGCACGGGACAGGCCGGCCTTGCCGGCATCGCCGGCGGAACCTGAACGTGTCGTTCCCCGGAACCGATAGATGTATGGTTACCCTTCACCCGCGATGCGCTCGCCTGCGGGGATTCAGCGGACCGGGATAGCGTTCTCGCTGTGGCCGAGTCGCCCATCCGGTCGCTGATCCCCGTGCGCGCCGCTTGAGCGGAGCGGCTCGGCGTTCACGGACAACAAGGCCTTCCGTGCTCCGCTCAGCGCCGCTGAACGGTTACGATGCAGAGACAACGCGCGACGACGGGAGTTGACATGTCGATCGAAGAACTGAAGCAGCGGATCGAGGGGCGGCAGGCGGAGGTGGGTGTTATCGG
>JAFGKN010000065.1 GCA_016928605.1 Planctomycetota bacterium
GGGAGTGTCAGGATCGTCGATCTCTGCGTCGCGATCGCCGCTGCGCCAGCTCGCGGCTCACCCTCCACGATACTCTCCGCCCGATCGAGTCGTCGTCGCTTCTTGATCTCGACGATCCTGACACTCCCAGCCTCGCTGAAAAATGACCAAACTCGAACTGAGAGCCTGCCCCGAGACTCGCTCCGCCCGCCTTCAGTACCTGGCGACGTGAGCCACCAGCCGCCAGAGCCCCAGCACGGCTTCCCTCGCGTGGGAGACCGCCGGGTAGTTGAGGTTGAGCGGCTGGAGGCGTACGAGCCCTCCCGGATCGAAGAAGACCTGGCGGAAGGTGGGAGGCTCATCGCGCAGCCGGACGAACGAGAAGTCCCGGCTCCGCAGCGCGCTCCCCGAGAAGACGACGAGGTCCCCCTCCGAGAAGCTCGGCTGCGTCGCCGCGTGCATGCTGTCGCCGACGACATACAGAGCGAAGGCCGGCGACTGGCCGACGCACGGGAGGTAGACGAACTCCTCGGCTTCGGCGGTGGGCTGGCCGAGAGCGTCGAAGGTGCCGGGGTACCCGCTCGCCAGCTGCCCCAGGACGGGGATGCCTCGCACTCCCGGACGGCCTTCCTCGAAGAGGATCGATCCTCCTCGCGACTGCTCGGCGAGCGCCTGCTCGAGGCGCGTCACCTGCGCCTGGAGCCTCTCGATCGTCCTTCCCTGATGCACGAGGAAGTAGTTGGCCGGCAGGTGCAGCGTCTTGCAGAGCCGGTCGGCGAGCTCAGGATCGAGAGGCCGCTTTCCCTCCTCGATGCCGAGGATCTTCACCTTCGTGACGCCGAGCCGGTCCGCGAGCTCCTCGGCGGAGATGTGACGCCGGCGGCGCTCCGCCCGGATCCGCTTGCCGACTCCGCCCGGATCGCTCGGCGGGATGACACCCTCCGCAGGCGCCTCCCCTCCGCGGAAGAAGTACGATGGATCGACCTCGAGCGCCTCGGCGATCCGCGCGAGGACCCTCGCGTCGACCCGCCGCTGCCCCTTCTCGAGGCGGGACACCTGCGACTGCGAGAGCCCGATCTTCTCCGCCAGATCCTTGGCGGGGATCTTCAGGCGCTCGCGGAGAATCTTGACCTCCAGTCCGATATCGAGCATGCGATGAGCGGCTCCGTGAGCGGGATTCGACCGAGCTCTCCGGGACGTAAACGTTCATCGTCGCTGAGCGGAGCCCGGAAGGCCCTGTCGTCCGTGAACGCCGAGCCGCTCCGCTCGAGCGGCGCGCGCGGGGATCAACGGCCGGGTGGGCCGCGCGGCGACAGCGAACACGCTATCCCGGCCCGCTGAATCCCCGCAGGCGAGCGCATCGCGGGTGAACGGTTACTCTTGCACTATGTTACCAAAAACTCAATTCCGCGCAATCCCCGCCGGGTCCACGGGGTTCCCCCCCGGCAGCGTTGGCCCCTCAGCCCGCGGCAAGCGACCCGGGCGGCCTCCGGCGGGCGCTGAACGTCAGCCCGCGGGAGGCGGGGGCGCGCCAGCGAGCATGGCGAGGAGCTGGACGCCGTTGAACGCGGCGTGGAAGAGCATCGCGTAGAGAAGGCTCCCGGTCTTCTCCAGGACGAAGACCAGCAGGAGCCCGACGAGGAAGAGGGGCAAGAACGCACCCAGGGAGAAGTGAAACAGCGCGAAGACGGCGCTCGAGATCACGCCGGCCGCCGCGATCCCCCACCGCAGGCGCAGCAGACCGTGGAGCAGCCCCCGGAAGAGGACCTCCTCGGCGAGAGGCGCCAGGAGGACAGCGGTCAGCACCAGCAGGATGATCCGCAGCTCATCGCCTGCCTGGACGGCGCGGAGAAACGCATCGACCGGCGCCTGCGGCGCCGTCTCCACGCCAGCGAGCTCGAGGAAGAGGAGGGAGCACGCGTAGATCCAGATGAGGGGCACGAACGAGACGGCGCAGAGGAGCAGGACCGGCGGGAGGTTGCGCGGGGATGAGGCCTCGACGCGCAAGGGAGCCAGACGCGGGCCGTGGACCTTCCAGAGGACGACGGCGACGAACAGAGCGAAGATGGCCGACCAGCAGACCTGCCGGAAGAGGAAGGCCACCGGCTCCGTGCAGCCGAGATCCGACTCGAGGCGCATACCCAGCGCCTCCGCGACGACCTGGGAGAAGATGTAGACCACAAAGCAGAGAAAGACATCCAACCCGGACCAGAGAGGGACCTCCCGCGCCGGAGCCGTCCGAAACCGCAGGAAGCGGATCCTCTCCGTCGCGAGAAGCGCCAGCGCCGCCAGGCTCACCAGCGCGAGCGGCGCCAGCTCCTCGAGGATGCGGGCGTACTTCAGCGCGTCGAGGATCACCGCGGACCTCTGCCGTTCAGGGGGAAACGGGGCGGCGAGAGGCCGCAGGCATCACCCGCCCTCGATGGTCGATAGACGAGCCGGTCTGGGAAGATAGTGGCCGCCTCTCCGCAGCGCAAGGGCAAACGCCAGCGAGCCGCCGCGGTGCACCGCAGATCGATGCAGAGCCTCGCGCGTCCCCCTCTGCGGTGAAGATCGTCCGCGCCGGCGCCCTCGCGCGGCGCAGCTCGCGCAGCAGGGTCGTCCGACGCGAGCGCCATGCGGGGCCTCGAGCGTCCTCGTCTGCAGTGAAGCTCGCCCGCGGCGTCGGCTGCGGCGCCGTCGATCGCCCGGCGGAGTCAGTCCGTCCCCGGATCGATGTCCTCCTCGAGGCCGAGCCCGAAGGGAAACCCTCCGGTGCTCTCGGCGGGTGCCTCATCATCGCTCTCGACCCTCGTCGTCTCGGTGACGGTGACGCCCAGCTTCTCGAGGATGAAGACCGCCTTCGTGCGATAGCGGGTTCCCCCGCGCTCCAGGTACTCCCTGAAGTTGCGGATGGCATTCTCCTCGTCCTTGCGCATGTCGTAGAGCGCGCCGAGGAAGTAGTAGTACTCGGCGTTTGCGGGGTCGATCCGCGTGCACGTCTGGAACTCCTCGATGGCCCCTCGATGATCGCCCTTGAGGGCCAGGACGTACGCCAGTCCCGCGCGCGGCCCGCTGTAGCGGTCGGACCGCGTCTGCTCCACGGCGCGCCGGAAGGCGGCCTCGGCCTGGTCCAGGTCGCGCATCATCAGGTGGATCCGGCCGAGGTGGTAGTGGTATCGCGCCTGCTGCGGGTCGAGGTAGATCGCCTTCTCCAGTGAGCCGAGGGAGTCCTTGTACCTGGCCTTGTGGAAATGGATCCCGGCGATGCGGTAGTGATAATCGGCCCGCTTCGGGTACTCCTCGGCGAGGGTCTCGAGCCGCTCGAGCTCGGTGTCCAGATAGGAGCTGAGCTCCCCCTCGGGCATTCCGTAGCTGCGGTCCTCCGTGGTGACCGTCTCGCAGCCCGCCACGAGGCAGAGCAGCAGTGTGAGCGTCCAGGTAATCCTGTGAGTTCCGTTCATCGGAGCGGTCCAGTTCTCGAGGTGGAAGGACGGCGCGACCGCGCACAGTGCGCGGCCTCGCAGCGCAGGCTCCGGCGGAGGGCCTGAGAGCCTATCGGTCAGGCCGGGTCTCGCGGTCCCGCCTCTCGAGTATCGGCCCGATGACCGCCTCGCCTTGACCGGCCCGAGGAGGATTATCGCAACAGGCTGCGTAGCCCGCGCAGTCCAGGGCATCCGCGGTCCCGTCCGACCCGCACTCCGGACCCGGCGGTGGCAGCGGCGGCCCGCGCCGGAAGAAGAAGCGGAGGATGGTGATGGCGTCATCGATCGCCAGCCTGCCGTCGTCGCCCGCGTCCGCGGCGTCTCGACAGGCGGGACGGCCGGCCCCGAGAAAGAGGTGGATCAGCAGCGCGAGCGCGTCGGCGGGGTCGACGGCGCCGCTCGAGTCGACATCGCCGCGGCGGAAGAGCGCGAGGTGATCTCCCTGCTGCCAGCTCACCGACTCGCCGAAGAGTATCGCGATGTCTCCCGATCGGTTGCTGGCCGAGGCGAGGTCGGCCGCGCCGTCTCCGTCCAGATCGACCGCCGCGGGAGGGATGGGATGCCCTTCGAAGGGCAGAGCCACCGACTCGCCGAGGAGCCCCTCTCCCGTGTTTCGCAGCCACAGGATCGTGTCCGGGCCCCCGTCGCCCCCGTCGCCGAGGAGCACATCCGGGAGCCCGTCACGGTCGACATCCTCGATGCGCGGGAGCGGAAACCGGCGCTGCACGCCCATCCTGTGGACGCGATCGAACCGCCCGGCGCCGTCGCCGAAGGCGATCGCCAGCGAGCCGTCGGCCCGCGGGCAGCACCGCCCCTCGAGGGCGACGACAAGATCGCACACCCCGTCGCCGTCCATGTCCCCGGCCGCGATGGCGGTCGCGCTCTCCCCGCGCAACGCGAGGACCGGCCTCGCGGCTTCGTCTCGAGGGGGTCGGATCCTCACCAGGCTCACTTCCGCTGGCGCCTGCAGGATCGCGAGCGCCACCTCTGCGCCCGCGTCGAAGCCGCCGGCGGCGAGCGCGAGGCACGGGCCGCCCTCGAGGCGCAGCTCCGCGCGGGACTCGAATCCTCCGTCGCCGGGATTGGGCAGGAACGTGAGGAGCGGAGGGCTGGCGCTCACCGCCGCCAGATCGGTGTCGCCGTCGCGGTCCAGGTCCGCCGCTGCCATCCGGATGGGGCCACCGCTGTCGCTCCACGGGGTGATGCGGGCCTCCGGAAAGCCTCCGCGCCCATCGCTGATCATGACGACGACAGCTCCTCCGGCGCCGCAGGCCGCGAGATCGTCCGCTCCGTCCCGGTCGAAGTCGGCGGAGACGAGATCGCGCAGCCACAGCAGGCCCACGGAAGGCTCGACCGCGATCCTCCTCGCCGGTCCGAAGCGGCGCGGCTCGGTGTTCTCCCGGACGACGATCTCCTCGGCGATCCACCGCCTCTTCAGCTGGGCCGCCGCCAGGTCGATGTCGCCGTCGCCGTCGAAGTCGCCGGCCGCGATGGCGACCGGATTCCAGAGCCAGGAGCTGCCCGGATTCTCCAGCACCAGCGCCCCCTCCAGCCGGCCGTCTCCCAGGCCGTAGAGAACCGAGACGTCATCCCACGCGTCGACCCGCCGGCCGGCCACCACCGCGTCGAGAGCGCCGTCGCCGTCGAGGTCTCCGAGATCGAACACGGTGCCGGTCCCTCCCGCGCCGAACGAGAGAGTCTCCTCGAACTCGCCGTCCCCCCGGCCGAGGCAGACGACGCGGCCCCCGCGGCCCACGAGATCGAGATGGCCATCGCCGCTGAGGTCGGCCAGCCGCACCGGGCAAGGGCTGTAGACGTCGAGAAGGATCTCCCGTCGTGGAAAGAGGCCGCGGCCATCGTTGAAGAGGAGGTGGATCCCCGGCTCGCCCTCCATCGCGACGACGAGGTCCAGGTCTCCGTCGCCGTCGATATCCCCCGCGTCGATCGAGCGGGGGCTCTGCCCGCACTCGGTCTTCCGGGGAGCGCCGAACTCCCCCGCAGAGAGAGACGGGAAGACGAAGGCGCCCGCCTCCGGGGTGTACGCTGCGGCCGCGACAGCGAGATCGTCGAGGCCGTCTCCGTCGAGGTCAGCGACCGCGAGATCCCCGATCGGCAACCGAAAGCTCACCTGATGCCGGCGCGAAAACGCGGCATCTCCGCCGCTCGCAAGCAGCGAGATTCCGGCTCCCGAGCCCCCGGCGATCGCGATGTCCGGAGTCCCGTCGAGGTCGAAATCCGCCAGGGCGGCGCGGATCGGGACTCCGGGCACGTCGATCAGGCCCCAGAGATCGAGCCGCCCGCGGCCGTCGTTCCGCAGCAGAGCCACGTTGCCGCCATCCTCGCCTCCGCCTGCCCTCTCGAGGAGGAGAACGAGGTCCTCGTCCTGGTCTCCGTCCATGTCGACGGCGAGCAGATCCACTCCGACCGGAAGACCGAGAGGCTGGTTGCAGGGGACAGAGAACTCCCGGCGCCCTTGCGGGATGAGGATCGAGAGCTCCTGCTGCGCGGCCCCCGCCGCAACGATCTCCGGACGGCCGTCGCCATCGAGGTCCACGACGCGCACCGCCGTCGGAGAGAAGTCCTGGCGAGAGCCGATCGCGAAGGCCCGCCGCGCGGGGAAACGAACTCGTTCGCCGGCGAGGAGCCGGTCCGTGCAGGCGGCGGAGCCCGCCAGCAGGAGAGGAAGGAGGAGCCAGATCGGGAGAGCTGCTCGGGTCGTCATCATCCACCGTGGTGCTCGAGGCTTCTCGCAGGCGATGAAGAGGCTCCCGGCCTCGATGGCCGGGAGCCGCACCCCACCCTTTCAGGGACACGCAGTTCCGGAAGTCTCGCAGACGAGGCCGTCGGGCGTGGGATCCGTCCCACAGCTCCAGGGGCCCGGATCCGGCGGCGGCGGCCCCGCCAGGAAGAGATAGTTACTGATGTAGACGCCGTCCGTGAGGTTCAAAAGACCGCTGTCGTCGGCATCCGCGCTGTCGAGGCAGAGGGGAGCCGCTCCCCCCTGGAAGAGGTAGTTGAAGATCGCGATGGAGTCCGTGATGTTCACCTGCCCGCTGAGATCGGTGTCGCCTCGGCGGAACGGCTCGAGCCAGGGATCGAGCCGCACGAAGATGTCACCCGCGCCGACTGGATCGCCCCCCGCGAGGCTCGTCGCGAACGACTCGAACAGGACCATGCCGCCTCCGTCGACGAGATCCGAGAGCCCGGAGTCGCCGCCGGCGGCTTGATTCCCCTCGGTGTCCACGCTCGCGGGCCGGATCTCCCCTGTCTCGAGCTTCTTCACGAAGACGTCCGTCCACCCGTTCGTGTCGCCGGAGATGAGATTGTCCGCCGACGAGCTGAACGAGAGAAACCGGCCGTCCCCCGACAGGACGGGCCACATCGAGTCGCCGTCGCCGTGGTCTCCTCCGGCCGAGATCGAGACCTTGATCGGAGATGGCAGGCGTCCCTCCGCATCCGGCTCGTAGTCGACGAGGAAGACGTCCTCCCTGAACGAGAGGGGCCACGGCGCGGTATCGTACTGCCTGTCGAAGGAGCTGAACGCGATGCGGCTGCCGTCCCCGCTGATCGACGGACACCGCGCGTCTCCGGTCAGCCGGGCCGTCTGGCCACTCGCCGCGTACACCCTCCCGCTCGCCATGTCGCGCACGAAGATCTGGATCCGGTCGCGGCTGCACATCCCCTTCCAGTTGCTCGTCCTCCCCTGGAAGACGACCAGACGCCCGTCGCGGCTCAGGACGCGCCCGACGGCTCCAGAGGCCGGATCGCCGGTGTCCATGTCGCCATCGGAGACGGTGATCTCCGGCTCCAGCCAGTGAGGGGCAGCGCTGACGATCTCCACGGCGCCGCAGCCGCTCGTGTCCGCGCGAAACACCTGCCGCACACCGGGGAAGTAGTCCAGGCGCGGGCCGAGATTCCTGGCCGCCGACGCGAAGGCGATGTGGTCGCCGGCGCCGGAGACGCAGGGCCGCACCGAGGGGCCGTCGCCGGCCTGCGCCAGAGCGCGGTTGCAGCTCAGGAGGCGCGTCACCGGGGCGGGCCCGCGGTAGTCGCGGACGTAGACGTCGCGGACGCCGTTGGTGTCGGTCTGCGGATCGAGCGGAGCGCTGGTCTCGAAGACCACGACCCTGCCGTCATCGGAGATCGAGGGGGAGCGGCAGTCGGCGGCGGCGGGCACGCCGTACACGTCGCGGCTCGCGAGATCGAATCGGCGGGATCCGTCCTCAAGGAACTCGACCCGGTAGACCTGCCACCAGGGTCCCGGCTGGACGCCGTCCACCAGCCCGCTCGCGAGGCTGGTGAACGCGACGAACCGCCCGCAGCGCTGGCTGGCGCGCCCCGGAACGCTCGGCGCCCCGATGCCCGCGCCGTCGGGCAGCAGCCGCTCGGTCACCACTGTCTCGAGATTCTGTCCTGGTCCGATCCGCTCGCAGTCCCACGGGCTCCACGACTTGACGGTATCCGTCCCGGCAGCGTCCGCCGTCGCCTCGATCTCCGCGGTCCCTCCCTCGGCCTCGGCGAAGTAGACCGAGAGGTCGAACCCACCGCGGGCGCGGCGGCCGCCGGCCAGCGCGCTCTCCGCCGAGCCTCCGCTCTCGAGCCACCAGGACCAGAAGAAGAGATCGCCCGCCGTGAATCTCCCGTCGCCGTCGACGTCCACCCGCACTCCGGCCGGCACCGTAGGCGGCTCTCCAGCCTCGCCGGCCACCGGTCCTGCCGCGCTCCCCGCGAGCACCGCCGCCTTCAGAATCAAGCTCCAACCCTCTGTTCGCATCGAAATACTCCTCGATGAGAGTCTCGTGTCGTTTCCCGATCTCGGGCGCGAGCATCGCTCGGCGATGCTGACGTCGCCCGGTCCGCGCCGGCCACGCCGGCCTTCCGTCCCCTCGGGCTGCGCGCCGCGCACCGGCTCTCATCGCGGCTTTCGTCTCCCTCCCGCTCGTCCCGCCCCTGCGACCCGAGAGGCCGCGAGACGTCGGACGGGGCACGGGAAGCCCCGGCTCACGAGCCGGGACGCTGTGACCGCACAGTATGCGCATTGGTTTCCATTTGTCAACATATTAACGAAAAATGGAGCCGCCCGCCGGCGCAGGGCGATCTTGCGGCTACCGGAGATCGCCCTGCGCCCGGTCCGCTCGGCGCCTCGAAACGGTCCCGGATGGGGCCTTCCGGCGGGTTCGGCAGATCAGACGCGCGCGCTCAGAGGGCGGCGGCGGGGACTCTTGCGGGATCAGTACTCCTCGAGCGAGACGTCGTCGCCGGGCCCGATCGCATCGAGCAGCCGGACGCCGAGGAGAGCCCTGCCCAGAACCGTGACCCGCCCCTCGAGCTCGGGCCGCGGCACTCCCGCGATCTCGAGCTGCATCTCGTCCGGCCCGGATGACCGCAGGAGGAGAGTGCCCCGGCGGATCGCTCCGCGGTGGGGCTCGGGCGGCGGGGGCAATTCGCTGGATCCCACGGGTGGCAGCGGTAGAACAATGCCAGCGAGCGGATCGGCGCGGAGCGGCCGGATCTTCCGCATCGCGCCCGATCGCAGCCGCTCCCGGAGCCAGCGCGCGCTCAGGGGGGCGCGCAGCGCCTCGAGCTCGAGAATCATCTCGCCCCGGCCGTGGGCGCGCAGGACGATCTTCGGCAGCGGACGCCCGCGGCGCTCCATCGCCGGAAGCGGGGCCGGCGGCGCTCCGAGCGCGTCACCTCCGTCCCCCCTCTCCTCGGGCGCGACCAGAGCGGTCGCGGGTGGACGGATCTCCGCGGTCCTCTCCAGCGCCGTCCTCACCCGCTCCTCGACGCCGCGGGGCAGGTCTCCGCGCGCCCGCCAGCTCTCGAGCGCACGGCGCGCCGCGACGCGATGCAGCCAGAAGCGGCGCGGATCTCCGAGGACCTCGATCGCCGCCTCGATGCCGGCCTCCCCCTCGAGCCTGGGGAGGACCTCCAGGGCGAAGATCCCGCAGAGGAAGCTGGGATCCCCGGCGGCCTTGGCGAGCAGGCCGGCGCTCCGCGCCGCGAGAGCCGGCCGCCCAGCGATCGCCTTGACGGCCGCCCAGCGGAGGCGCTCGTCGCGTTCCTCCCTCTCGCGCCGCAGCGCGGCGAGGAGCGCATCGCCCGCGTCGAGATCCGGATGACGGGCGAACGCGAGCGCCGCCTCACGGCGCACCGCGGGGCAGGGATCGTCGAGGAGGCGCTGGAGCGTCCCGGCCGCACGCGGTCCGGCGCAGCCTAGCGCGGCAGCCGCCGCGCTCCTCGCCCTCGGGTCCTCCGACATCGCCTCGTCGACGACGATCCGCGCGGACTCATCGTCTCCGAGGCGGCCGAGCGCCCAGACGATCTCGTCGCGGAGAGCCGGATCCTCCTCGACGTCGAGCCGCTCGCCCAGCAGCCGCGCCGCAGTCCGCGGCCGGATCCGCGCCGCGGTCCGGATGGCTCTCTCCCTGAGGTCGATGTCATCGCTCCGCAGGGAGGCCTCGAGGAAGGGCGCGAAGCCCTCTGGATCGGCGCCCCGGGCGACCGCGCGCTCGGCGTCCTCGAGCTCGAGGAAGGTCTCCGGCGGCTCCTCGACGAGCGGCGGCGAGGAGCACGCCGTGA
>JAFGKN010000484.1 GCA_016928605.1 Planctomycetota bacterium
CTCGAGGAGTCCATCCGCGGGCGCTTCCCGTGGGTGGCCGACGCGCTCGAGTGGCCCGACGGGAAGCCCTTCTGGTCGGGGAGACGCCTCTTTCCGTGCCTCGGCGCGCAGGCGCACTCGCTGGACGGGAGGTTCCGCGACAGCCTGCTCGCGATCCAGGTCGGGCGCTTCTTCGAGTTCTACGGGCCGAGGGCCGAGGATGTCGCGCGGCTCGCGAAGCTCAAGCTGATCCGCGGCCGCCGCGCGGGCTACCGCGGATGGGCCCGGATCCCCGTGGCGAGGTTCTCCTACCTGCTGGATGCCGCGCGGCGCGCGCGAGTGGGGCGGATCGTCGTCGCGAGCGAGGCCGCCGATGGAGGGGCCATCGGCGTCTGTGCCCGCGTCATTCCCCGCGTCGCGACCGCGCTCGGCCGCCGCTGCGGCGGCTGTGTGCCCACCGAGGACGGCCTGCTCCCAAGGAGGAATCCGCCATGAAGAGGCTGCGACGCCGTCTTCTTCCCATCGCCATCGCCCTCCTCGCCGGCGGCCGGCCGCCGGTCTCGGCCGAGGGAGAGGCGGCGGGCCGCGTGCTGCGGCTCGACGCGGCTTCCTTCTCGCCCGAGGGCTCCGAGCACGCGCCGCGGATCGTCCCCTTCCGCGATGGACGCGCGCTCCGCTTCGAGCGCGCGCGCGCGAGCAGGATCGACCTGGGGCAGGGCGAGGGCGGCCGCTTCCGGCTCGCGTCGGCCTTCACCCTCGGCGCGCTCATCCAGCTCGAGGCGCGGCCCGAGGCGAAGACCGCGATCATCTCGAAGTGGCGCCTCGCGGCGGGCGGCCGCTCCTACGAGCTGGGCGTGACGCCGAGCTCGCGGCTCTTCTTCACGGTGAGCGCGAGCGGAAGCTGGCCCGAGCGGGCGCGCGAGCTCCTCAGCACGCGGGCGCTGAAGGCGGGCGTGCCGTACGCGGTGGCCGCCGTCTACGAGCCGGGGCGGAGGATGGCTCTCCATGTCAATGGCATCGCGAGCGGCGAGCTGACCGACGGGGTTCCGGAGCGCGCCTTCGACTCTCAGGCGCCGCTCATCATCGGAAGCCGCGACGGCCTCGAGAAGGAGTGCGCGCTCGACGGGCTCATCGCGCGGGTGACGATCGATGCGCGGGCCCTGACCGAAGACGATGTCCGCGCCGAGGCGGCGAGGCTCGGATGCGATCAGCCGCCGGAGCTGGAGCTCCCCGCGCTGAAGCCTCCGTACGATCTCGACGCGGTGCGCGAGAAGGTGCGCGCGTGGTACGGCGCGCTGCAGGCTCCGGGCGAGCCGTACGGCGCGTACCGCCTGACGCCGCGATCGCCGCCCGATCTCTACGCATCCGCCGACATCGCCTGGATCCGCTGGATGATGGACGACCTCGACCTGACGGCCGAGCAGCGCGCGGCGTGGATCGGGTTCATCCAGGACCAGCAGGAGAGCGGCGACGGCGGCTATCGCCACATCACCGGCCACTGCAGGACGCACGCCTTCTGCCACGCGACGGGCGCGCTCAACATGCTGGGGGGAGCGCAGAGGCACCGCCCGGAGCTCCTCGATGCGTACCGCGCCGTCGACGGCATCCCCGCCTGGCTCGACTCCATCGACTGGGTGAAGCAGTGGGGCGGATCCCACGACATCTGGGGCGCCGGCGTGCCGCTCGTCTGCACGCCCGAGACGCCGCAGGAGTGGAGGGATGCCCTCTTTCGCTGGCTCGATGCGGAGGTCGATCCCCAGACCGGCTTCTGGCGGCGGGGCGTGAAGGCGCGCTCGCCGCTCGAGTATCTCGGCGGCGCGTTCCACATCTGGCCGCTCTACGCCGCGCTCGACCGGCCGCTTCCTCATCCCGCAAAGGTCATCGACGGCGTCCTCGCGCTCGAGCGGCCCGGCGGCTCCTTCGACGGCGCCTTCAACTACGGCAACATGGACGGCGTCTGGGTGCTCGAGCACCTGATGCACAAGAGTCCACATCGCCGGGCGGATGTGCGCGCCGCGCTCGAGAGGAACCTCCGCGGGCTGATGGCGCTCTACAACGACTCGCCGGAGCGGTTCCTCTCGGACGCCCACGGGACGGAGTCGCGCATCGCCACCCTGGCGATCCTCCAGTCGGCCCTGCCGGACCAGCTCCGGTCGAAGACGCCGTGGCGAAACCCGTGGCACCGGCGGGAGCTCTTCGCCATCCGCGTGGAGTAGAGGAGCGGAGCAGGACAGGAGCAGATTCGGCGATGCGGACCGGCTCCGCTCGGCGGCCGGAGGGCGCGGCTGTCAGCCGCTGCGGCCCATGAGCCCGTCGCGGTTCCGGGCTCTCCGCGACGGCGCGGTGTGCGCCCGCGCGGTTGCATCCCCGGATGCAGCCGCTTATGCTGCGCGCAGTGCTCTCTTCAGCCGGCTCTGAAACCTGCGAGGTGCCTCATGAGATACGGGAACGGGATGAGTTTCCTTGTGATGCTGGCGTGGATGGCCGCCTGCTGGCCGAGGCCGGCCGCGGGAGCCGAGCTGCTCGTCGGCACCGACGTCGCGAGCATCACCCACGAGCGGCCCATCGCGCTCCAGGGCCAGATGCACACGCGGATCGGAGCCGCGGTCGATGCGCCGCTCGAGGCGTCAGCCGTGGCCCTCGAGTCGCGCGACGGAGATCGATCGCTGGATCACGCCATCATGGTCTCCTGCGACGTCTGCTACATCCCCGCCGGGGTCGTCGAGCAGGTCCGCGCCGAGCTCGCGCGGCAGCTTCCGGACGTGGATGCGCGGAAGCTCTTCCTGAGCGCCACCCACACGCACACCGGCCCGGTGTTCGAGGACGGCCTGTACCACATCCCGCAGGAAGGCGTGCTGCCGCCGTCCGAGTACACCCGGTTCTTCGTCGAGCGCGTGGCCGACGCGGCCGCCAGGGCCTGGCGGAGCCGCAAGCCGGGCGCCGCGGGCTGGGGGCTGGGGCACGCCGTGGTCGGCCACAACCGCCGCGCGGTCTACGCCGACGGCAGCGCCAGGATGTACGGCGCGACGGATGACCCGGCGTTCCGCGGCATCGAGGGCTACGAGGATCACGCCCTCGAGACGCTGCTCTTCTGGGACCGCGAGGAGAAGCTCGTGGCGGCGGCCATCAATTTCGCCTGCACGGCCCAGGAGGTCGAGGGCAAGTCGGCCGTCGATGCCGATTTCGTGCACCCCGTCCGCAAGGAGCTCCGCCGGCGCCACGGCGAGCAACTGGCGGTGCTGGCGTGGATCAGCGCCGCGGGCGACCAGTCGCCGCACCTGATGTTCCGCAAGCGAGCGGAGGATCGCATGCGGGAGCTGCGCGGGCTGTCGCGCCTGGATGAGATCGCGAGGCGGATCGTCGCTGGCTTCGATGAGGCCTTCGAGGGCGCCCGGCAGGACATCCGCACCGACGTGCCCCTCGTCCACAAGGTCGAGACGCTCACCCTCCCGCTCCGCCTCGTGACCGATCAGGAGCTCGCGGACGCCAGGGCGCAGGTCGCATCGCTCTCGAAGGATCCGGCCCAGCAGCGCAGCAGGCTCTGGCACCAGGCGGTCATCGATCGCCACGAGCGCCAGCAGTCCGAACCGAATCCCGCGAGGGACTTCGAGATCCACGTCCTGCGGCTGGGCGATGTGGCCATCTGCACCAACCCCTTCGAGCTGTTCCTCGACTTCGGCATCCAGATGAAGTCCCGCAGCAAGGCCATCCAGACGTTCGTCATCCAGCTCGTGGGCGGCGCGGGCTACGTGCCGACGCAGGAGGCGGTGCGCGGCGGCGGCTACAGCGCGGTCGTCCAGAGCAACAGGGTCGGCCCCGAGGGCGGCCAGATGCTGGTGGAGCGCACCGTGGAGCTGATCAACGGCCTCTGGCCCCCTTCGCCGTGATCCCGCGGGAGGCCCGCGGCCGGCGCCGCTCGGAGATGACAGCCCCCAGCCGGCGCCCGGCGTGCCGGCGGATCGGCGCGCGCGTTTCTGCGCGCGCCCTCGACGGCCTGGAGGTCACTTCTTCTTCTGCGCCTCCCATCCTGGGAGCTTCGGGGCTCCGCCGGCATAGGGCTGCTCATCGAACATCTCGCCGCCGCCGACCACGCGCGGATCGCCGGTGGCCCGGAGCTGCTCCTCGAGCCGGTGCGAGAGCTCCCGCTGGATGCCGGCGTACTCCGCCTGGCCGGCCACGCTGCGGAGCTGGTCGGGATCCGAGCGCAGATCGTACAGCTCCTCCGCCGGCCGCTTCGCGAAGGCCAGGTCGAACAGGCGGCGGTGCGTCTCGTCCTTCTCCCTCTGCTCGATCATGTAGGACTTCGTCGGCCCGTTGTCGCAGTCGGCGTACCAGGCGCCGGGGACATGGGCCTTGTCCGGATGCGGAGTGCCGGCGGGCCAGCGGTCGGGGCGGAAGTTCCGGATGTAGAAGAAGTCCCTGGTGCGGATGCCGCGGCAGGGGTAGCCGCCGCCGTCGGGCGCTTCCTGCGCCTGGCAGTGCCGCTCCTTGCCCACGAGGACGAAGTCGCGCTGCGGATCGATCCAGCCCGAGCGCTCGCTCGAGAGGACCTTCATCAGGCTCCGGCCGGTGGTGCCCTCGAGCGGCTCGAGGCCGGCTGCCTCGAGAAACGTCGGCGCGAGATCGGCGAGGCTCACGAAATCATCGACGACGCGCCCCGGCCGGACCTTCTCCGGCCAGCGCGCGACGAGGGGGACCCGCGTGCCGGAGTCGTAGATGTTGCTCTTCGACCGCGGAAAGGGTATGCCGTTGTCGCCCGTGACGAAGATGAGCGTCCGGTCGAGCTCGCCGATCTTCTCGAGCGAGGCCACCGCCGCTCCGACGAGCCGGTCGAATCTCTGCACCTCGAAGTAGTAGTCCGCGACATCCGAGCGGACCGCGGGGCTGTCGGGAAGACAGGCAGGCGGGCGGATCTTGCCCAGATCCATGCCGCTCTTCGCTCCGGAGCCGGGCTCGTAGGGCCGGTGCGGATCGCCGCTCCCCAGCCAGAAGCAGAACGGCTTGCCTTCGGAGCGGCGCGAGAGGAACTCGTCGAAGCTCTTGAACCGGGGACCGGCGAGCTCGCGCCCGGCGGTGGCCGTCCGCCCCGGGCCCCAGCCCTTTCCCGTGACGCCGGTGAAGTAGCCGGCCTTCTCGAGCCGCTCCGGATAGGTCTCGAACTCATCGGGAAAGACGCTCCAAAGGTTGCCGGCGGCCTTCAGCCGCCAGTGGTACTGCCCGGTCAGCAGAGCGCCTCGCGACGGAGTGCAGGATGGCGACGAGACGTACGCATGGCGGAAGAGCGCTCCCTCGCGCGCGAGGCGGTCGAAGGCCGGCGTCTGGACGACGGGATCGGAGTAAGCCCCCGCGTGGGGCCAGCCCCAGTCGTCCGCGATGGCGAGGAGCAGGTTGGGGCGGCCGTCGCGCTTCGCGCCATCCTCCTCGGCGGAGACCGCCTGCGCCTCCTCCGCGGCGATCCGGGAGGAGCAGAGCACGGCGATGGCGGCCAGCGCCGTGAAGCACGCGATACGGAGCAAAGGATGCGATCGGTTCATGGCAGGTCTCCTCGTCTTGAAAGGCGCATTACCATGCTGAACGGTGGGGATCGAGATCGCACCGGCCATGTCACTCTCCGATGTCGAGCCCCGACTTGACGTGGGGGAGCACCCTCTTGAACTGCGGAGAGTCCGCGCGCCGGAGCCACTCGTACACGACCATCTCCCACGTGACCAGCTCGACGCCGGATCTCGCCATCCTCGCGAGGGCCGCGTCGTGATCGAAGCGCGAGCGCGCCCCCACGCCGTCGGCGAGGACGAAGACCGAGTAGCCGGCCTCGCGGCACTCGATCGCCGTCTGCAGCACGCAGATGTGCGTCTCGATGCCGGTGATCACGAGCGTGCGCCGGCCGCTC
>JAFGKN010000485.1 GCA_016928605.1 Planctomycetota bacterium
CACCAAACGGTGGATCGTGCCTGAAACCGATGCCTCGGCGGCCGGCCGGCTCGCCGCGGAGGTCGGATGCTCTACCGTGATGGCCTCGCTGCTCCTCCGGCGCGGCATCACCGACGGCCAGTCCGCGGCGCGCTTCCTCGATCCCAAGCTCACTCACCTGGATGAGCCGCAGAGTCTTCCGGGGCTCGCGCAGGCGGCGAGGAGGATCGAAGAGGGCATCCGCCGCCGCGAGAGGGTCGCCATCTTCGGCGACTACGATGCCGACGGCATCTCGTCGACGTGCCTTCTCGTCGACTTCTTCCGCCTGCTTGACTATCCCGTCGAGTGGAGGCTCCCTCACCGGCTCGAGGAGGGCTACGGCCTGCGAGAGGGGATCGTGCGGGAGCTCGGGGCGCGAGGCATCCAGCTCCTCATCACGGTCGACAACGGATCGTCCTCCTGGAGGGAGGTCGACCTGGCCCGGGAGCTGGGAATGGACGTGGTCGTCACGGATCACCACCAGCCCACGGGCAAGCTGCCGGACGCTGCGGCTGTCGTGAATCCCTGGCTGCGCTCCGACGGCAAATTTCGCGACCTGGCCGGGGTGGGCGTCGCGTTCAAGCTCGTCTGGGCGCTCTGCCAGAGATTCTCGAGGGCCAAGAAGCTCTCGCCGGAACTGCGGGAGTTCCTCCTCGACTCGCTGGGGCTCGTGGCTCTCGGAACCGTGGCGGATGTCGTCACCCTCCAGGACGAGAACCGAGTGCTCGTCAAGCACGGGCTGCGGGCTCTTCAAGGCTCCCGCCGGCCGGGCGTACGCCGCCTGGTCGATGCGGCCATGGGGGCGTCCCGGCGGAGCGCGAAGATCAGGGCCCGGCACATCGCTTTCGGTCTGGGGCCGCGAATCAACGCCGTCGGTCGATTGGGCCGCGCCGACATAGCGATGCGCCTGCTCCTCACGGAGCGAGAGGACGAAGCCTCCGAACTCATCTCCACCATGGAGAGAGAGAACGAGAGGCGCCGACAGGTGGAGAGCGAGATTCTCCAGGCCGCACGGCAGCGAGTTCGCGACGAGGTCGACCTCTCATCGGAGAGGGTCATCGTCCTCGGAGATCCCGCCTGGCATCCGGGAGTCATCGGCATCGCGGCGGCTCGCATCGTGGAGGAGTTCTACCGGCCGACGCTGCTCGTCTCCATGGATCCGAGGAGGCTGCGCGGCTCGGCTCGGTCCATCCGGGGGGTTCACATCACCGCCGCCCTCGAGCAGTGCCGGGAGCATCTGCGCAGCTTCGGAGGGCACGAGATGGCGGCCGGTTTCGAGGTGCTGCCCGGTCGGCTGGACGATCTGCGGAGGGCCCTGGGAGAGGCTGTGCCGCTTCCGCCGTCCGAGATGGTGCCGGCCGTCGAGGCTGACTGCCGCGTCGAGCTCTCCGATATCACGCCGGCACTGCTCCAGGAGCTGTTACGCCTCGCCCCCTTCGGCGAGGGAAACCGGGAGCCGGTCCTGGCAGCGCTGGACCTCGACGTGGTCGGATCTCCGCGGCCGATGGGCGCCGACGGGCAGCATCTGTCCTTCTTCGTTCGCGAAGGAAAGAGGGTGCTGCGCGCTGTCGCCTTCGGCAAGGGATGCCTGGCGAGCCGTCTGACTGGACGCGGCGTGCGGGTCTCTCTGCTTTTCCGGGCGGTGTGGAACGAGTGGCAGGGGCGCCGGGAGATCGAGCTGAACGTGAGCGAGATCGATCCACTCGAGCACCCGGCGATCCGGTAATCCACGAGCGCGGCAAGGGCCCGTGGGGGACGAGGGCGGTTCTGCCGGCCGGGGTGTTGATGCGTCGAGCCGGGTGCCGATAGAGGAGTACGGAGTCCCTCCGCGGGGTCTCGAGGGAGGGGAGATGCACACGACGCCGGCCTTGCTACGCGAGCCACCGGTGGAGACGGAGGCTTTGGGATCCACCTGCGGGCTTCGAGAGCGGGTGCTGGGCGGTCCGGGAAAGGCACCTGTCTCTGACGTCTTTGTTTCCAGCGAAGGGCTGCCGCGACCTGGCAGCGGTGACAGGATTTGGAGGATCCTCGATTCATGAATAGCAAGGAAGGCTTCACGCTGATCGAGCTCATGATCGTCGTCGCGATCATCGCCATCATCGCCGCCATCGCCATCCCGAGCCTCCTCAACGCCAGAAAGGCCGGAAACGAGGCGTCGGCGATCAGCTCACTGCGAACGCTCACCACGGTCAACGAGCAGTACCGCACCCGGTTCGGAAGATACCCCGGCGCCATCGGCGACCTGTCGACCGCCAGCTACATCGACAGCGTTCTCGGATCCGGACTCAAGGCCGGTTACGCCTTCGGATTCGTGGGGGGGCAGAACACGTGGGCCTGCACTGCCAATCCGAGCGATCCCGGGACGACGGGGGACCGGTACTTCTTCGTCAACCAGTCCGGCGTGATCCGCTTCAGCTCGACGGGCACCGCCTCGAGCGCCGACCCGCCGATCGACTGAGGCTTCCCTCGGGTTCTCCGCACAAGAGGAGCCTCCCGCGCGAGGTAGCCCCGGGGCGATGTCGTGCTTGCACTCTCTTTCGCCCGCGCCTACACTTCTCACCATGAGGCTGAAGATCGCCCCATCGATTCTCGCTGCGGACTTCGCGCGCCTCGGCGAGCAGGTGCGCGCCGTGGACAAGGCGGGCGCCGATATGATCCACGTGGACGTGATGGACGGGCATTTCGTGCCGAACCTGTCCATGGGACCCCAGGTGGTGCGAGCGCTCAGGCGCGTCACGCAGCTTCCGCTGGACGTCCACCTCATGCTCTCGGATCCCGGGAAGTTTCTCGAGACCTTCGCAGAAGCCGGCGCGAGCAGCATCACCGTTCACATAGAAGCGGCCGG
>JAFGKN010000486.1 GCA_016928605.1 Planctomycetota bacterium
CGGTTCCTTTGACCTGATCCTCATCCCCAGGGGGCAGGCGCGCGCTTTTCATGCCTTCCGGGAGTCGATGGAGGGCTTCGTGCGGCACCTGCAAGGAACCCGCGGCCGCGGCCGGCGGGGAAAGACGCCGCGCCCGCCTTCCGAAGCCCCCGCGGAACGGGAGACCTTGTGCCGATGAAGCATCTGCCGCGCCGGCTGGCTGCCCTGCTCCTCTCGGGGTACAAGATGCTGATCTCGCCGCTTCTCCCGAGAGCCTGCCGCTTCCACCCCACCTGCTCCGAGTACTGCCGGGAGGCCATCCTGCGCCACGGAGTCCTGAGGGGCGGCTGGATGGGCATCTGGCGGCTCCTGAGGTGCCAGCCGCTGGCGAAGGGCGGCTTCGATCCCGTGCCCGAGGCGACCGCGCGCCGCCGGGCGCCCCCGACCGGAGAGAGAAGCGGCCAGAGCGCGCAGAGATGTACAAGCTCCTCCTGAGCATCCGCTATTTCCGCTCGCGGTTCCTCGCCATCGCCGCTCTCCTGGCGATCACCTTCGGAGTGGCGATGCTCCTCATCGTCCTCGGCGTGATGGGCGGCTATCTCGTGCAGCTCAAGGAGAACATCCGGGGGCAGGAGTCCCACCTGCAGGTCGTTGGCCCGGGTCAGTACGGCGTGCCTCGAGCGGAGGATCTGGAGGAGCTGATCCTCGGCGTGGAGAACGTCCAGGCCGCCGCTCCCTTCATCGAGCGGCTCGCCGTCTACAAGAGTCTCCTCTCCTTCAGCCCCTGCCAGATCAAGGGCATCGATGCCGTCCGGCAGATGGGAGTGGGCGCCCTCGCGCGCCAGATGCTCCGGCCCGAGGAGCTGCAGGCGATTCTCGATGAGTTCCTGCCCGAGCTGGGCCCGGACGGAGCTCCGATGGCGGAGCCCGACCCGACGAAGGCCACGCGCGCCGTCCACCGCTTGATCCACGATCCGAGCCGCCCCCCGCTCTCGGAGGAGGAGGTCGCGCGGTTCTTCACCCGGAGCTGGCGCGGTGATCTGCTGCGCAGAGAGAATCCCGCGGTCCACGAGCGCCTCCAGGGCGATGTGCCGCCCGCGGCTCTCGTGGGCATCCAGCTGCTGCTCGACGAGCAGATGGCCCTCGGTCAGATCATCAGCATCACGACGCTGAAGCCCGAGACGCAGGAGCCGGCGACGCTCGACTTCGTCGTTGCCGGCGCGATCAAGACGGGCGACTTCGACGAGGATTCCGCGACGATCTGGGTCGACCTCGGCCTCGTCAAGAACTGGCTCGGCCTCTGGGAGGAGCAGGCCGACGGCGAGTTCGTCTACCGCTATCAGGGGATACGGGTGGCGCTGGAGGACCCGGAGCGCCTCGAGGAGACGCGCCGGGCGGTGGAGACCGCCCTGAGGTCAGGCTTCTCTCCGCTGTTGAGCGCCCCTCCCCTCAGCGTCTCCGCCGCCGCTTCGCTCACTCTCCATCCCCTCGCTTCACCGCTCGCAGCTCCTCCGTCGCTGGGAGCCCTGGCGTCCGGGGCGGCTCCGCCTCGCCGCGGCTTTCCGAATCTGCGCGTCAGGACCTGGGAGCAGCTCCGGATCAACCTGATCAAGGCGGTGCGCATCGAGAAGTTCCTCGTCTACTTCCTGGTGCTCATCCTCGTCTTCTTCACCGGCTCGATGATCCTGCTGATGCTGCTCCTCGCGGTCATCGAGAAGACGCGGGACATCGGAATCCTGATGTCGCTGGGTGCCACGCCCCAGGGAGTCACATCGATCTTCCTGCTGAACGGGTCGATCATCTGCCTTCTGGGGACGGCTCTGGGCTTCGCTCTCGGCCTCACCTTCTGCTCGTACATCAACGACATCCACGACGCGATCTACGATGTCACGGGGTGGAGCCTCTTCAGGGCGGAGATCTACCACATGGACCGGATCCCGATCGCGTTCCAGCCCCTCGATATCCTGCTGAGCACCGTTCCGCCGGTCTGCATCGGTCTTCTGGCGAGCCTGATCCCGGCTCTCTGGGCTCCTCGCCGCGACCCCATCCGCGCCATCCAGTATGAGTAACGATCCATCCGTCCTCTACTCCGCCCGCAACATCCGCAAGGAGTACCGCCTGCAGGGGATCTCGGTGCCCGTGCTCAAGGGCCTCCATCTCCAGATCCGGCGAGGGGAGATCCTCTCCATCGTCGGCCTCTCGGGAGTCGGCAAGAGCACGCTCCTCAACATCCTCGGCCTCCTCGACTCCCCCTCCAGCGGGGAGCTCATCTACCAGGGCCGCCGGAGCGATTTCCACGGCCAGAACCTCGCCCGCCTCGACATCCAGGACAAATCGCGGGTCCGCAACCGGGAGTTCGGATTCGTCTTCCAGTTCTATCACCTCCTCCCCGATCTCGACGTTCTGGAGAACGTGATGCTGCCGGCGATGATCCTCCTGGGAGTCGCCGAGTACCGCGCAAGGAAACCGCAGATCGTGGAAAGGGCGAGAAGCCTCCTCGAGCGCGTCGGCATCCTCGAGCGGCAGGACTTCCCCCCCAGCCGACTCTCGGGAGGCGAGCGGCAGCGGGCGGCGATCGCGCGCGCCCTGATGAACGACCCGGAGCTGGTCTTCTGCGATGAGCCCACGGGCAACCTCGACACCGTGACCGGCCACAGGATCCACGGGCTGATCCTGGAGCTGAACCGCGATCTCGGCACGGGATTCGTCCTCGTCACGCATGACCGGGGTCTCTCCCGCCTCGCGCACCGGACGCTGGCGATGCGGGATGGCCTCTTCGCCAGCCCCTCCTGACAGCCGGCCCGGGGCGGCTGCGCCCGGCAGCGTCCAGGAACGTGCCGGCGGCGTCCCGCGCGACCGCTGCCGGCTCCGCGAGCCGGGGATGACGATCCGCGCCGAGCTCTTCGCATGCGCACCCGACGCCGCGCAACCGGCATCCTGGACCGCCCAGCCGTCTCCGCACCGGCCGGTGGCTGCGCAACCGGCAAAAGAGCGCGGCCGCGCGCTTCGCCGGGATCTTCCCCCCGCCGGCCACCTTCTGTTATACTGCCGCGTGAGGCGCCCGGCTCAGTTCGAGTTTGGCCATTTTTCAGCGAGGCTGGGAGTGTCAGGATCGTCGAGATCAAGAAGCGACGACGACTCGATACAACGGAGAG
>JAFGKN010000487.1 GCA_016928605.1 Planctomycetota bacterium
CAGGTCGTCGCGGCCGGCCCGGCAGAGGGAGAGGAGCGCCTGGTACCCGGGATCGGCGGGGCTCTCGAAGACCGCCGCGGGGGCGCCGGTCGCCGGGTCCCGGCAAAGGCCCCAGCCGCCGGCGGCCTCTGCGAGCGGGGCCAGCAGGATCAGGGACTTCTCCGGCCGGCTCAGGTTGAACACGATGTGCCGGCTCGTCTCGAGGCGCGGGTCGCCGATCTCCGGCTGCCAGAAGGACACGCCGCGCTCGTCCGAGAGGTTGAGCGGGAGCAGGCGGCTCGGCTCGCTCTGGTGGCACCTCGCGCATCGATCTCCGATGACGGCCGCCGCGGCCTTCGCGGCCGGCCAGTCGCGGTCGGTGTCGACCTGATGGTTCTGGGCATAGCCGCCGATCATGCCGGTGCCGAGCGCGGCGTACGTCCCGGGATACGCGGCGCCGGTCTCGATCCACAGGCGCAGCCATCGCTTCTGGCGGTCGTCGGCGCGGACGCCGTGATGCGATCCGTCGAGCATCGCGAGGATCCGGCTCGCGCTGGATCCGAGGGACCGCGGCGGGTAGTTGCTCCGGGGGAGGTTGCGGCCGTCGGAGAAGAGGGACCGGATCGTCATCGCGTAGTAGCTGTGGCTGAACATCGGGCCGCGGTCCCCGCTCAGGATCACGCGGCCCGCCCCGGGGCCCCCGGCGGGCGTCCGGTCGTAGCCGTGGCAATCGACGCAGAGGGCATCGAGGATCGGCTGGATGTCGCGAGGGAAGTCGAAGACGTCGGGCGCATCGTCGATCGGCTCGATCCTGCTCGCCTCCCGGCGCGCCGCCACCACGGCCGGAAGAGAGACCAGCCGGTCCGCGGAGGCCGGAGGGGGCGCCTCGGTGCGCGGCTCGTGGCAGCCCACGCAGCTCGTGACTTCCCCCGGTTGGACCGTGACGAAGCTCTGCATGCGCTTCACGGCGAGGTCCGACTCATCCAGCGCCACGAAGAAGACGCTGCGCAGGGCGGGCACCTCGAAGTGCGCGGAGCCGTCCTCCTCGACGGGCACCGTGCCGAGCACGCGCTCGAGGGTGAAGGTCCCGCCGTAGCTCAAGGGGTCCATGCCGCCGGTGTAGTTGATCGGCTTCGGGAGCGACTCGAGGACCAGGAGCTTCCTGATCTCGCCGGGGGCCACGCCGCCCATGTTGCGGCCCCGCCGGACATCCGCGAGCAGCAGGCGCCCGGTCGGCTCGCCAGCCTGGATGCGGGAGGGGATGACGGCTTCGCGAGGCCGCGGCGCGAGGGGACGCGGCTCGTGGCAGTGGAGGCCGGCCTGGATGTCCTCCGGCGGGAGGCGGTAGATCTCCAGGGTCTCCCCCCGGTCGTCCACGAGGACCAGCGCGTGGTCCCGCGCGGCGAGGACGAGCCGCTCGGAGAGGGCCCAGGGATCGCGGTAGTTCGCGGTGCGGGTGATCTGCCTCGCGGCCTGCGGTGCGTCCGGGCCGAGCCGCGGATCGACGATGGCGATGGCGCCCTCGTGCTCTGTCTGACCGTGCCCCGGCGAGAAGCACGCCACGATCTTCTCCGAGCCGGGGATCGGCTTGGCGCCGATCATCACCGTCCCGGGGATCAGGTTGCCGTAGAACGTCATCGCGGCGGTGCCGTCGGGGTTGACGACCCAGAGATGGTGGTAGTGCACCTGGCTCCGGTCCACGTACTCCCAGCGGGTGTAGAGGATGCGGCCGTCGGGAAGCGGCCAGGGGGTGTTGTCGTGCTCGTTGTTGCTCGAGATGGGCCGGAGGTTCCGCCCGTCCGCGTCGCAGCGGTACAGCACGGCCACCTGGCTGACCCAGCAGTTGACCCAGCGCTTGCAGCGGCTCGAGGCGAAGACGATGCTCTCGTCGGGCAGGTAGCTGGGCTCGATGTCGTCCCAGGGCCCGCCTGTGAGCTGCCGCAGACCGGTGCCATCCACGTCGATCTCGTAGAGGTGGTAGGACGCGGTCCCTCCCTTGCGGTAGCTGAAGAGGATCTTCCGCGCATCGTAGTGGACCTGCGGATCCCGCACCCCGCCGCGCGGATCGTCGAGGAGCACCGCCACCCGGCCGGCGGCCAGATCGAGCCGGCACAGGCGGCCGCCGTCGCGGTAGAGCTGGTTCTGGTTGCCGAAGTACGAGGGCCCTTCCTCCGCGCAGTAGCCGAAGTTCGCGTACCAGTGCTCCGGGACGATCCGCCGCGCGGCGAACACGAGCTCCCGCGCGCCGCGGTCGATCACGCCGGCGAGCATCTCCCGCAAGTGGCCGAGCCGCTCCTCCTCGTCCGCGCGGCGCCGCTCCTCGATGGCTTCCCGCACGGCGGGATCCGCGAACTCCACCTCCCAGATCGAGTGGAGGCCGAACGGACCGGCCTTCAGCCCGACGATGCGCAGGTACCTGCCGCGCGCTCCCAGGCCCGCGAGCGTCTCCCGCCCGCCCCGGCCTTCCTTCACGTGACGCGCCGTGAGCCAGCTCGCGCCGTCGCCTGAGACCTGGATGAGGTACTCGACCGAGTGGGCACGCTCCCAGTGGATCGTCACCTCGTCCAGTTCGAGGATCCGGCCGAGGTCGAGCTGCAGCCACTCGGGACCGCCGCTCGCTCGGCTGGCCCAGCGGGTCCGCGGATCCCCGTCGAAGGCGTGCGCCGCCGGATACTCGGCGGAATGGACCGACGACGCCGTGAAGCTGGCGGGCGGCGCCGCCGGCGAGCGCGCGGTCTGCACGAGGAAGATGACGAGGAGAGGGATGAGCACGAGGAGGCGGCGGCCGCACCGGCGAAGAGCCCGCCGCGGGCGCGAGGATCTCCTCCGAGCGATGGAGTCGGTCGGCGTCGGCATGAGCTCCAGCGTGCCCGGCGCCGCGTGGGCCGTCAAGCGCGATCGCTGCCGTGCGGCCCCGTCTCGCGGGGATCCGGCTCGAGGTCGGTGGCATCCGCCGCGCGGCGGCCCGGAGCAGCGCCTCGGTCGCGGCGCGACGCGGATGTGGACTCGGCGCCAGGCGTGGATGAGGCGGATGCCGAGGCGGCAGGTCGCGCGGCGACTCCGCGATCGGGCTTGCGAAGCTCGGAAGGCGAGAGGTTCGAGGGATGTGAGGGCC
>JAFGKN010000488.1 GCA_016928605.1 Planctomycetota bacterium
AACGACCAGGTGCGCTTCGACATCGCCTTCCAGGTCCTCTGCCCCGAGATGCGGATCATCGCGCCGATCCGCGAGGAGAAGCTGAGCCGCGATGAGGAGTACCGCTTCCTCGAGGAGCGGGGCGTCGAGATCCCCGCGTCGGCCCGGGAGTACTCGATCAACTCGGGCCTGTGGGGCTCCACCATCGGAGGCGGAGAGACCCACGATCCGTGGAAGGAGATCCCCGTCGACGTGTACGAGCAGGCGGTCGACGCTCCGAGGAAGGAGGGCAGCGAGCACATCACCGTCGGCTTCGACAAGGGCGTCCCGATCTCCCTCGACGGCGAGAGCCTCTCGGGAGTCGATCTGATCCGGCGGATCGGCGACGCTTGCCGCGCCCACCGCATCGGGCTCGGGATCCACATCGGCGACACCGTCCTGGGGATCAAGGGGCGCATCGCGTTCGAGGCGGGCGCCGCCGTCGTTCTGATCCACGCCCACCGCGAGCTCGAGAAGATCACCACGACCGCCTGGCAGCGATTCTGGAAGGATCACCTGGCCGAGTTCTACGGCAAGCTGCTCCACGAGGGTCTCCCCTTCGAGCCGGCGCTCCGCGACATCGAGGCGATGATCGACAGCTCGCAGCAGCGCGTGATCGGCGACGCGAGGATCCTGCTCGACGCGGGCCGGTTCTCGGTGGTGGGCGTCCGGAGCCCTTACTCGCTGGCCGGCGTCAAGAGCGGCGTCTACGGCGAGATGCCGGTGCTCTGGGAAGGCCGGGACGTGCAGGGCTTCAGCACCATCGCCGCGATTCCGTCCCGGCTCCACCGCCTCGTCAGGCGGGCTGCTGAAGAGGAGACGAGGATCTGATGGCGCCCGCGAGCGAGAGGCTGCGCGTCCACAAGATCGCCTCCGTGGTCTACCGCCTCGGACTCTCGAAGGAGGTGGAGATGACCTCGGACCTGGTGGTGCGGTCCGGAAACGCGATCGTCGTCCGGGCCCTGAACGAGAAGCGCGTCTACAGCGAGCTCGAGCTGGAGAACGGGCGCATGTCGAAGATCTTCCGGGGCGACCTGCTCATCGGAGCGCTCGGCCGCCGAAGGGCCCTCCGCGGTTTCGCGGGCGATGTGCCCGCCAAGGTCCAGGTGGGGGATGTGCTCGCGCTCCTCAACCGAGGAGGCGTCATCGGCGGCAGCGCCACCGATCACAAGGACCTCGGCCTGCCGGTGGCGTGCGAGGTACTGGGCATGCCGGTGCGGGATGGGCGGGTGATCAACATCGCCGACGGACGCCTGCCGCGTGTCGAGGATTTCCGCGGCGATGCGTATCCGCCCGTGCTCATCGTCTCGGGGACCTCGATGGAGTGCGGCAAGACCCTCTTCCTCTCCGCACTCATCCAGGAGCTGTCGAAGAGCGGGCTGGTGATCGCCGGCGGCAAGCTGACGGGCATCGCCTGCCTCCGCGACCTGATCTCGATGGAGGACCACGGCGCGGCGGCCGCGGCCTCGTTCCTCGACGTGGGCTATCCGTCCACCGCCGGCCTCGACGACGCCTCGCTGCTCGAGATCTCGAGGACGGTGATCGGCCACCTCGCGGCGAGCCGTCCCGACATGATCGCGCTCGAGCTGGGCGACGGGATCATCGGAGACTACGGAGTGCTCTCCGTGCTCAAGGACGCCGAGGTGTCGCGGGCTGTCCGGATGCACGCCTTCTGCGCCGGCGATCTCGTCGGCGCGTGGGGAGGGCAGCACCTCCTGCGGGAGCAGGGGATCTCCATCGACATCGTTTCCGGCCCTGTCACCGACAACGCGGTCGGCGTCCATTACCTGGAGGAGACGCTGGGTGTCCGGGCCATCAACGCGTACCGCAACCCCGAGAAGATCGCGGAGCTGGTCGTCCGGCACCTCGGCCTCGGAGGGCAGCGGCGGGAGTAGAGGGCGGCAGAGGGAGAGCGGCGCGGCTTCGAGCGCCGCAGCGTGCTCCGCTGCAGAGAGTCCAGCGGAGAAATCACCGGAGAGCTTCCCTTCCAGAGCGGATCGAGACATGGCAGGAGATGAGAGGATCGGAGTCGGCGTTCTCGGCGGATCGGGCTACATCGGAGCCGAGCTGCTGCGTTATTTGGTCGTGCATCCCCGCGTCGAGATCCGGTGGGTGACGGCCCACGCCCGGAGCGGCGAGAAGGTGGCGGACGTCCTGCCCAACCTGCGGGGCTTCGTGGGCGGCGGGTTCATCGAGATCGAGGAGGCGGAGGCGCGGATCGGCGAGGTGCGCGCGATCTTCCTGGCTCTTCCGCACAACCAGTCGCAGGACGTGATCCCCCGGATCGCCGAGCGGCATCCGGATCTCGTCATCATCGACATGGCGGGCGACTTCCGCACCGACGACTCCGCGGGCTACGAGCGCTTCTACGGGAAGAAGCATGCAGCTCCGCAGTGGCTGCCGCGCTTCGTGTACGGCTTCACCGAGCTCGAGCGGCCCGCGCTGAGGGGCGCTCGTCTGATCGCCAACCCCGGCTGCTTCGCCACGGGCCTGCTGCTGGCGCTGGCCCCGCTCGCGAAGGCCGGCCGGCTCTCCGGCGACATCTGCGTGACGGCCGTCACCGGATCGTCCGGCTCGGGAAACAAGCCGTCGGCGGCGACTCACCATCCGGAGCGCGCATCGAACTTCCGGAGCTACAAGGTCCTCGTCCACCAGCACCGCCTCGAGGTCGAGCACTATCTGCGCAAGATCGCGGCGAGCGAGTTCCGGCTCCACTTCGTTCCGCAGTCCGCGCCGCTCGTGCGCGGGATCTTCGTCACGGTCTTCCTTCCGGGGACGAGCGCCGGCGACCTGCGGCGCATCTTCGACGATGCCTACGGCGGGGAGCCCCTGATCGCGGTGGTGGACGGCTCGCCGGAGCTGCGCTGGATCCAGGGCACGCCCCGCTCCTTCGTGGGGATCGCGGGGACGGGCGGCGATGGCGTCGTCTTCACCGTCACCGACAACCTCGGCAAGGGCGCGGCGGGTCAGGCGATCCAGAACCTCAACTGCGCCCTGGGATTCCCCGAGACGGAGGGGCTCGACTGGCCGGGAGGGTACGTGTAGTGTCTTGGCAACGGTTCAGCGGCGCGGAGCGAGCCGGGTGACGGGCGGATCGATCCGGCCTCCTGCCGCTCCCCTCGAGACGATCGGCGACTGCAAACATGGACTCCCGACAGCGCGAAGAGCAATACACCCTGGCGACCTACAACCACATCAGGTTTCCCATCAGCCTGGTGCGGGGAGAGGGGAACCACGTCATCGACGACGAGGGCCGGCGCTACCTCGACCTCTACGGCGGGCATGCCGTCTGCCTCCTCGGCCACTGCCATCCGCGGTGGGTCGCGGCGATGCGGAAGCAGCTCGCCGAGCTGGTTTTCTACTCCAACACGGTCTACTTCGCGCCGCGCGCGGAGGCCGCCGAGCTTCTGGTGAGCCATTGCTACCCATCGATGGCCGCCGTCTACTTCTGCGGGTCGGGGGCCGAGGCGAACGAGACGGCGCTGAAGATCGCCCGCAAGGCGACGGGCCGCAAGCTGGTGGTGGCCATGGAAGGAGGCTTCCACGGCCGCACCCTCGGCGCTCTGAGCGTGACGGGATTCCCGCGGATGCGCGCTGCGTTTCCGGAGAACGCGGAGGCGTGGACTCGCTTCGTGCCCTTCGGGGATCTCGGGGCTGTCCAGGCGCTGGATCCCTCGGAGATCGCGGCCGTCATCATCGAGCCGATCCAGAGCGTGGCGGGGATCCGCACCGCGCCCGCATCCTACTTCCTGGCGCTGCGCGACCACTGCCGGCGCTGCGGCATCGCGCTGATCTTCGATGAGGTCCAGACGGGCAGCGGCCGCACCGGCGAGTGGTTCTGGGGGATGCATCACGGCGTGGAGCCGGACCTCGTGACGACCGCCAAGGGCGTGGGAGGAGGCTTCCCCGTGGGGGCAGTCGTCGCGAGCGATGCGCTGGCGGCGGAGGTGAAGCCGGGCGATCAGGCGACGACGTTCGGCGGCGGACCTCTGGCCGCCGCGGCCATCGCCGCCACCTACCGGATCATCGAGGAGGAGGGGCTGGTGGAACGGGTAGCGCGCTTCTCGGCGAGCCTCCGCGAGCGGCTGGCGAGCCTCGAGGGGCGCGGCGTCCGCGAGGTGCGCGGGCTCGGCTACCTGCTGGGCGTGGAGTGCGACCGCCCGGCCAAGGAGGTGCAGGCACGCCTGATGGAGCAGGGCATCCTCGTCGGTACATCGGGCGAAGCGCAGACGTTCCGGCTGCTCCCTCCGCTCACCGTCGGCGAAGAGGAGTGGGAGATCTTTCTCGGCGCGCTGGAGAAGGCGCTGAGAGAGTGAGCGCGAGGGCGCGCGCCGCCGCGCGGAACGTCCTGTCGAGATCGTCCCCTGCGGCTGGAGCGCGGCCGAGATCGGCGGCTGTGGCCTACGAGCGAGACCGCCGCGCAGCGCTTTTCCTTCCAAGACCATTGAACTTTCTCCGGCATCGTGGGAGATTTGAGTCGCCTCTGACGAGCTGCCTCCGCGCCGATGGCTTCCCATCGCAGAGCTGCGTGGA
>JAFGKN010000489.1 GCA_016928605.1 Planctomycetota bacterium
CCGATCTCGAGGCTGTGGCGCCAGCTGTCTGCGTCGGAGATGTCGCTGAAGGGATCGACGAGCGCCAGCGTGTGCCCGGTGCCGTCGGCGGCCGCCGACCAGCGGCCCCGATCGTTGTAGCGCACGCTGAGCACGGCGGCTCCGCCGGGATTGCAGATCTCGATCCTCTCGCCGCCGTTGTCGAGCTGGCCGGACTGCCACTCGATGACCTCCACTCCCGCCGGGGGCGCGTGCTTCGAGAGGAAGGCCGCCTGGTCGCTGCAGAGGATGAGGTAGCAGCGGCCGTCGAGCCAGGTCCCGCGGGGAAAGCGAAGCTGAACGCCGCTCGAGATCGTGTAGTCGGTCAGGTCCAGCGGATCGAGATGCTCGTTGTAGAGCTCGATCCACTCGAAGGGGCGGTCATCCACGTCCTCCGGGTGGTACATGATCTCGTTGATCACGAGCCCCTGGACGGCGGAGAGGGGAGCGAGTCCCAGCGCCAAGGCCGCGAGACAGAGTCCGAGCAGGGACCGCAGAGCGTTGCGAACCATCGTTGACCTCGAGCTCAGGGGGTCGGTTGCGGACTGATCGAGCGGACTCCGCGTCCGGAGAGCGCGACGAGGGACTCGTCCTCTGTGACGAGGGACTCACCCTCTGTACAGCCCATCCGTCAAGGGCGCCTCGAGCCGCGCGGCGCGACCCCTGTCGCGGCGACCTCTCCACGACCGATGCCGCCGCAGCCGGGGGCTCGCCCCTCCGGAGCGGGGAGGGACCGCGGTCTCGACCGCGTCGAGACCCGGAGCCTGTCCCTGCGGCCTGCTGACCGGGACCTCGTTTGTGAGTGGATTCTACCACCCAAACCGAGGGGATGCGAGGCGTTCTAGCGGGGGAGGCGGGAGGCAGGACCGCACAGGGCATGGACAGGCGCAAGCCGGATCGCGATGCGCGAGGCTCGCGGGAATCCCGGAGCCCAGCCGAGCGGTGCACAGCAGGACCGACCCTCGGCCGGAGCGACATGCCCCCCGCAGGGGGCAGCTCAGATCGAGGGCGTCGCGGGCAGCAGGATCCGCACCCTCGTGCCCTCTCCCGGCCTCGAGTGCACTCGGATGTCTCCGCCCTGGCTGCGGACGAGGCCGTACGCCACCGACAGCCCGATGCCCCGGGCGAGATCGCGCGGCTTCGTCGAGTAGAAGGGATCGAAGATCGTCTCGAGCTGCGCGGCATCGATGCCGGGCCCGTCGTCCTGGACCGCCACCTCGACGTAGAGCCCGTCCGGAAGCGATCCGGCATCGCCCTCGATGCGGAGATTGCTCGCCCGCAGCGTGAGGATGCCGCCCTCGCCGAGAGCCTGCTCCGCGTTGCGCAACACCTCCCTGAGGGATTCCTCGACCATCGCCGGATCGGCGGCGGCCGTCCACAGACCGGTCTGCGAGCGGTAATCGACCCGAACCCTGCCCGGCGCGAGCCACGAGGCCTCCATCTCCTCCCGATCGGCGAGGATCGATTCGAGGAGGGCGTCGATCTCGACCGGCCCGGAGGAGCGCCTCTCGCCGGCGGGCATCGAAAAGGCCTTCAGGCCTTGCAGCACCTCGCGGAGTCTCTCGAGCCGGCGATCGCTCGGGGGAACGCCACCGCTTGGCGCGCGCTCCTGCGCCGCTCTCGCCGCCGCCTCGATGGCCGCTTCGACGTCTCCCGTGATGCGCCGGGCGAGATCCCGCAGCCCTTCGAGGCGATTCTCGCGGAGCGAGAGGCGCCGCTCTTCCTCGGCCAGCGTACGGTCCTCGATCTCGATGATGCCGCCCTCCTCGCCTCGACAGGCCCGGCAAGCCCTCTCCGACCAGGGGCCGGCCCCTCCGTCGCCTGCGGGCGACGACAGCGGGTAGCCCCGCACCTCAAGCAGCCGCGCTCCGGTTCGCGAGGGAGAACCGCTCCAGGTCTCCAGCCGGAAGGCGGTTCCCCGCGAGAGGCCCGAGATGTGGGCTGCCAGCGGCAGAGGGCCCAGAGCGGGGACGGACGAGAGCGGCCGCCCCAGGACGTCGCCGCGGCGGAAGCCGCCGAGCCCCAGCAGATCCGCATCCCTGCCGTTGTAATCGCGGACGCGGCCGGCCGGATCGATGAGGAAGACCGCGTGGGGATGCCGCAGATAGAACCGCCGGTACCTGGAGTAGGCGGCTCGGCGCACGCGAGCCACGCGCAGCGCCGCGAGCAGGACCGCGGCGAGCGCTGCGCCGGCGAGCGCGATCCCTCCCGCCGCCAGCGGCCAGAGAGGCGCGGCGGAGTGCACCTCGAACTCGTGGGAGACGCTCCTCCAGTTCTGGTAGCCGTCGAGGTCGCGCACCTCGAGCTCGAAGATGTGCCGGCCGACGGGAAGCGGCCCGAGGGAGGCCGACTCGATTCCGCGCGCCGTCCTCCATCCGCCCGCATCCAGCCGGTAACGGTAGATCAGGTGCTCGGGGAGGGTCTGGTTCTTGTAGTCGCGCGCCTTCCACTCGAGCACGACGGGGCGGTTCCGGGCGAATCGTTCGGGAAAGCTGCGCTTGACGATCCGCGGCTTGCGGATGTCGTCGGCGCGGTAGAGCAGGACTCCCTGTTCCCAGGTGCCGATGACGAGCCGGTCCTCGCTCCCCGGCGTGCGGGGCACGAGAATCGGGTAGACGTGGCTCTCGTCGGTGCCGGCCGAGGCGACGGGAAAGCTGTACCAGCACTGGCCGTCGTAGCGGGAGAGGCCACCGGGCATCGTCCCGAACCAGAGGTTCGGCCCGGAGCGGACGATGGACCAGACCTCGGAGCTGGCCAGTCCGTCCTTGACATCGAAGTGGACGAGCTCGCCGCCGGCGATGCGGGTCACGCCGCTTCCGGAGCTCGGATAGCAGATCCAGATCGATCCGTCATCCGGCCCCTCGGCCACGGCCCACACCCGGCTCGAGAAGAGACCATCGCGCTCGTCGAGCCAGTCCTCGGCCTCGAGCGTCGAGTCGCGGAGCCGGCAGCGGAGCAGCCCCTCCTCCGTCGCGAGCCAGAAGGACTCCGCTCCCGGCGTCCCGTTCCCCGCGCGGAGGAGATCGTTCACCGCGGAGACTCTCCGCGCCTTTCCCGCTTCCGCGGCGGCGGCGATCTCCACCCTCTCGAAGCGCCCCACCGTGTAGACGCTGCGCCGGAAGAGGGCGCTGTGGGCCCCGCCTTCCTGCCGTCCCGGAAGGAACCACAGCTCGCCCCTCGAGTCGGTAACGATCCGGTGGATGGGGACCGAGAGCGAGCGCCCCGCCACGCTTCCGTTCTCGACGCCCCACGTCTCGCTCTCCAGGTCGAAGTAATAGGCGCCGGGGAGATTCCGCGACTGCGAGCCCAGCCAAACCCTTCCCGGGACATCCTCGACGATCACCTCCTCTCCGAGGGCGGAGATCCCCTCCAGGGGCTGACCCGAGACCTCCGCGTAATGTACCGGAGACTCCTCGAGGAGGAGGAAGGGATCCTCCCCCACCCCCTGCGAGACGAGCCCGGAGCCGCGCCGGCGGTAGCGGAAGACCCCCATCTTCTGCGTTCCCACCCAGAGCTCTCCGGTGGACGTCTCGAGGAGGCTCAGCACGTTCGGGTAGGGATCCGTCGCGCTCGCGCGGAGCCCCGGCAGCCGGCTCCACCTCTGGCTGAGGACATTGAAGAATGCGATGCCTCCCCGACCCTGGCGGAACCAGATGTCGCCCCGCGAGTCGACGATCACGCCGAAGAGCTTGACGGGACCTCTCCAGAGGTTCTCGGCGCGCCGCCAGGACGAGCTGCTCCGCTCCCTGTGGAAGAGGCGGCCGTCCTCGCAGGTGGCGTAGTGGTTTCCGAGCCCGTCGACGGCGATGCTCTCCGGGAGCGCTCCCTCCAGATCCTGCGACACCGGCTCCCAGACGTCGCCCTGGAGGCGGGTGAGGAACCAAGTCTTCGGCCTCTCCGCCTCGGCTCGTCTCCAGAAGACCCCCCACACCTGGCGCAGCGCGAACCGCCGGGTGGGCTGCGCCTCCGCCGGGCTGCGCGGAGCACGCCGCATCGACATCAGCCGCGCGCACTGGCTCCCGGCCGGCAGATCCGCCTCTCTCCAGCTCAGCAGCCTCGCGTCGAGGTTGAGGGAGAAGACCCCCACATCGGTGAGGAGCCAGTGGACGCCGGCCGCATCGATCTGATAGTCGCGGATCTCGCCCGGGGGGAGACGGATGGCGCTGTGCACGGGATCGACGCGCGGATCTCTCACGCGGAGGTGCTGCCGGTGCCCCGCGTCGATGAGGAAGACCTCGCCGCTCGTCCCCGGCGCGACGAGGATGCGCCCGGCGCCGCGGGACACATCGGGATCGGGATAGACCTTGCGGAGCACGCGCCCGCCCCGCACGACCCATAGGCCGGTGCGCGTGGCGCAGAAGACCGCGTCGGTCGTGTCGACGATCCGAACGACATCCCCCGGCTCGAAGCCCTCGAGGCCCTCGATCTCCTCCCAGAAGTGGAGATCGTACCGGCAGAGACTGCGCCCCGTCGCGGCGTAGATGAAGTCGTCGGCGGCCTGGTGCAGGCAGGAGACGGAGCCCGAGCTGAGCCCTTCGCTCACGTCGAACTCCCTCCAGCGCCACTTTTCGGAGAGATCGGAGATCGCATCGGCGCCCAGGACTGCGCCGCCGATCATCATCGGAGCGATGAGGAGGACTGCCCGCTGCAGCTCCAGCACCATCTGGCGGAAACGCTCCGGCCGGGTCAAGACTAGCATGGACTCATCATAGCCCATCCGCTGGATCGATGCATCGGGGAGCCTCCCCCGCCCGCGGCGCGAGGAAGGGCCGGAAATGGCGTTGCCGGCTCGTTCCCGAGATGCCAGAATCGATGTATTCTCGCATCCAGCGGGATCTCCGCTCGCCCATCCCAAAGCCTGAGATGAGAAGACCATGAAGAACCGTCGACGACTCGCCGCCGCGCTGGTCTGCATCCCCCTTTGCGCGCCGCTCGGTGGACTGCAGGCCGAAGAGCCCTCGCCGGCCGAGATCCAGAAGGTCCTCCGCTCCTCGGACTCCCACGTCCGGCACGAGACTTGGAAGCGGCTCAACCCCGAGAACAGCAGGCACTTCAAGATCCTGCTCCAGATCCTCGGCAGCCTCCCCTGGTACGATCGGGAAGGCGCGGTCGTCGCCCTCGCCAAGGCAGCCACGGACGAGACGGTATCGAAGATGATCGAGGCCCTCGAGAAGGACCGCAATCCCTTCGTCCGCCAGGGCATGGCCGACGCCCTCGCCAAGATGAACGATCCGAAGTTTTATCCGCATCTCTACGAGGCGCTCCAGGACAAGAACCCCTTCGTGCGGCGCGTCGTGGTGCACAGCCTCAGGATCCACAAGAAGAACGAGGCCGTCGAAGCGCTCGTCCAGCTCTTCCAGAAGGAGGAGGACGAAGTCGTGCGCTCCTTCATCGAGCACTCGCTCAACGATCTGACGCAGGCGTTCCTGGGGCCCAACCCCGTCCGCTGGCTGTCCTGGTGGGAGCAGGCGAAGCTCGACCCCGACTACGAGCTGGGGAAGACCGACGAGGAGGCTCTCGCGAAGGCGGAGGAGTTCGGCCAGAAGCTGCGCAAGCGCAAGACGGTCTCCATCCTCGGCGGGGTCACGCTCTCGTCATCGGAGCGCGGAGCCGACGAGGGGGTGCCGATCCTCATCATCCCTCCCTACGGTCATTCCAGCCAGATCATGCTGCCGTTCCTCTCGGAGCTCGAGAAGAACCACCGGCTCCACTACATCGAGCTGCCCCTTCTCTCCGCCTTCGACAAGAAGAAGCTCACCACGGTGAGCGACAGAAACATCCCCTACTACCCCACCGAGCTCCTGGTGAAGGCCTTCGAGGATCTGCGCCGCGGGACGGGCCATGAGCACTTCGCGATCATGGCGTGCGGGATGAACAGCTGGATCGCCATGGAGTACGCCCGGCTCTATCCCAGCTCCGTCGCCGCGCTGATCTTCGTGGCGCCCATCTCGAGCATGAAGGAGTTCGGCGACGCCGCGATGCGGCTGCAGTCGGCCGGCCGCAGCCGCAAGGATGACGAGATGCTCTTCTTCGGCCTGGGTCGCAGGTTCAACTCCAAGACCGGCGAAAGCGAGCTCGAGCAGTACCACCGCGACAAGAAAGTCCCCGAGCGGGAAGGAGAGGGCGCCAGCATCGACCGCCGCTCGTGGAGCCTCTTCTTCAAGGACGAGCGCGACAGCGTCATCGGCATGCTCTATCCGGTGAAGCATCATCCGATGGGCTCGGTGGCGATCCCCGACTTCAACCTGCTGAAGAACGATCCCCCGGCCCGGCCGATCCCCACGATCGTGATCTGCGGAGAGGCGAGCCTCTACACGAGCGTCCAGGACTGCCAGGCCATCGGCAAGTACTACCGGGGCATGAC
>JAFGKN010000490.1 GCA_016928605.1 Planctomycetota bacterium
GGGACCAGCTTGCCCGCTCGGGCGCCGTCGGGAAAGCGTCCCACCGAGCGGTCGGTCTCCAAGTCGGCGGCACTGAAGACGATCAGGTCGCTCGTGCGGTTGAGGATGAAGTTGCCTTCGGCGAGCTCTTGAGGGGAAAAGGCTGCATGAATCTCGCCGCCGACGATTTCATCGCGGCCATCGAGAAAGACGAGCAGGAATCCCTGACTCTCGATGATCGATTCCGCCTCGCAGGGGAATGTCCACTTCTGCGGCTCCAGGAGGCTGTCGGAGAGCGCGACCCCTCCGAGGTCGACGGCCTCCGCGCTGGGGTTGTAGAGCTCGATCCAGGCCGGAAACTCGCCCGTGGCGTCCTGCAGCACCGTCGCGTTCTCGATCAGGATCTCGTTGATCTTCACGGGGAGATCGGCGGGATCAGGAGGAGTGCAGCCTGAGGGTTCAGGCTCGCCAGGGCCGCCTTCGGACTGTCGCAGCGCGGCATAGTCCGTGCCGCCCGAGAGGTCTCCGCGATTGCAGGAGGCCGTGATGCCCAGGATTCCTATGACGCAAACGCGTATCACGGCGTGGAGTGGAAACGCGGTCGAGAGTCTCGCCATGGCACGACAGTCTCAGCTTGGGTGGGAAACGGAGCTCATCGACTAGGTGCTCGGGAGGCCGGCCGGTGCGGCAGCCCCCATGGAAGGGCTCGAATCCGTTCACGGGCGAGGCGTTTCCTGACTGCCATAGAGCACGTCAGGATTCCGCCTCCGGCGCCGCGAAGCAGCCTCTCAGGCTCCGGGGGGCCTGCCGGCGCCGCTCGAGCGGCGCGGCGAGGCGTCCACCGAGATCAGCGGCTGTGCGCTGCGTTCAGCGCCGCGAAACGGATGGAGAGACCCTGTTGCTTGGCGAGGACTATAGAGCAGCAGGGTGAAGGGACCATGAAAAACGCGTGGCATTTCGGACAATCGTCAGTGAAGGTGTTTTAACCGTTCAGCGGCGCTGAGCGGAGCATGGAAGGCCCTGTCGTCCGTGAACGCCGAGCCGCTCCGCTCAAGCGGCGCGCACGGGGATCAGCGGCCGGATGAACAGCTCGGCGACAGCGAACACGCCATCCCGGCCCGCTGAATCCCCGCAGGCGAGCGCATCGCGGGTGAAAGGTTACGGTGTTCTTACGTGGAGCGCCCGGCCAGAGATCCTCGATCAGCAGCAGCTGCCGCTGGTCTTGCCTCGAGATCGCCGTCCTTGACGGAGGACCGCTGATCAGTGGGCGGCTCTTCGGGCTCGACGAGAAGCGACAGGCGTTTTCGTGGCGTGCTACTTCTGCGCCCCCGGTTCCGCGTCGGCGCGGGGCGCTGTGCCCGTCGCGGCTGGGTGATTGCCTGTGCCGGCGGTGGAATCCTGGTCCTGCGCCAAGAGCGCGCGGGAGGCGGCATCGCGCAGCTCGGCGTCTCCGCTCTCGGCGAGGATGGACCTCAAGCGCTCGACCTCTTTGGCGGACAGAGTCGATGCCGCGGCGGCGGCGGCTGGCGACCGCGCGGAGGTGAAGGCGAACGAGAGATCGTCGAGGAGCGGAACCACTCGGGAGCTCGCGCCGGCGGTCAGCTCGACGATCCGGGCCTCGATGACCTCCCTGAGAAGATGCGGATCGCTCTCATCGAGCAGCAGGACGCGGAGGTCCAGCCCGCCGGGCACCGGTCCGACAGCGCATCCGATCCTCACGGCGGCGCGGCGGACGGTGAAGCTCGCGTCCGATCGATACGCGTCGACGAGCAGCGAGGACCATCGGTAGGCTTCCCTGCGATCCATCGCATGCGCGAGGGCGAGCGCGCGGATTTCGGAGTGGGGATGGTGGCGGACGACGTGGCGGAGAGCGTCACCGGCGCTCGCGGCGGGAACCTCGAGGATCTTGAGGCCCGTCGCCGCCGTGCGGAAGCACTCGAGGATGCTGGAGGAGGCTGTCAGGCGCTCGCGGGAGAGGAGCCGCTCCATCTGGGGCCTCGACCCCGGCCACGTGCGGAGAAGGACCGCCGCGGCGAGCTGGAGGAACGGATCTCCCCGGCCGCGCGGAAGCACGCCGCGGGCGGGCGCGGCGCCCTCGGCCTGCTGCTCGTCGAAGCGGGCCTCGAGCGCCCGGGCCAGCATCTCGGGGCCGCTCATCACTCCCTCCGCCACTTCGCCGGCGGCCTGGTAGGCGGCCGGCTCGCCGGCGACGGCTCGCGGCAGGATCCCCTCGAGGATGCGGAGTCGCTCGGGCTCCGAGACCCGCGCAGAGATCTCCGCCAGCGCGCGGATGGCATCCTCGCGGAGGTCCTCTCTCGTCTCGACGATCTCGAGGAGAGGCCCGACGGAGCGGCGGAGGCCCGCGCGGCGCAGGCGGCGGATCGCCTCGCCTGCCCTCTTCGGATCGGCGGAGGAGATGCTCCAGAGATGGATCTGCTCCACGATGACCGCGCGGCTCCTCACCGCGGAAACGGCGAGGGCGAGGCCTGCCGAGATCAGGATGGCCGCCGGGATCCAGCGGCCGGCTCCACGTCGGGGTGACA
>JAFGKN010000491.1 GCA_016928605.1 Planctomycetota bacterium
CGGCCCCAGAAAGACCCCGAGCGGCCGATTCGCGCCCCGTGGGGCCGATGGGGCCGATGGGGCCGGTTGTGGGAGGGGAGACCGGCCCCTCGTCCGGAGGTGCGAACTGGGCGGACTTTGACCAGGCGGCCGGCGGGGAGGGGGTGACGCCGTGACGGCCTCACGTCTTCCCGAGCACATGGCCATCGTCGCCCCTGCGCAGGCCTTCGCCGAGGCGGGCGGCCCCGATTCCACCGCGACCGCCACAGCCGGCGGCGCCCGGGACGAACCGCACCGGAAGTTCGACAGCCGGGACGCACCAGCCGAACCGGAAAACGGGACAAGTCCCGTTTTTCAGCCGCTCGACGGTCTGAAGCCCGCGCCGGAGAACTGCCGCCTCTATTGCCCCGTCGAGCCGAGTGACCCGGCCGTCCAAGCGCTCGCCGCGAGCATCCGCGAGTACGGGGTGCTGGAGCCCCTCGTCGTATCCGAGGACGGCTACATTCTCTCCGGCCATCGCCGCTACACGGCCGCAAAGATCGCCGGTCTCGAGGTGGTGCCATGCCGCGTGGAACCGATCCGCCGCGACACGGACCGGGACGCCTTTCTCCGGCGCCTGCGCGAGTACAACCGTCAGCGGGAGAAGACGCGCAGCGAGCGGTTGCGTGAGGAGATCGTGAGCGCCGATCCGGAGGCGGCGTACCGCTCGCTGATCGACTACCGGCGGGAGCAGTCGCGAGTTGGCGTGAGCGAAAGCCGCCGCATCGCGCTGGCGGAACGAAAGCAACGGGCCAGGATCAGCGAGTCCAAGGTGCCGATGCTCGAGGCGGCACAGGACGCGATCGACGCCTACGCGGAGTTCTGGCCGCTGAGTGTTCGCCAGATCTTCTACCTCCTGCTTCGCAACCCGCCGCTCCGCCACGCGAAGAAGCCGGGGTCCGTCTTCCGCAACGACCGCGCCTCGTATCAGGACCTCTCGAACCTGCTGGTGCGGGCGCGCCTGTGCGAGTACATCGCGGAGGGGGCGATCCACGATGAAACGCGACCCGTGTCGGCGTGGCGCTGCTTCGACGGCACCGGGTCGTTCCTTCAGGCGGAGATGGAGGACTTCCTCAAGGGCTACTGGCGCGACCTCCTGCAGAGCCAAGAAAACCACTTCGAGATCCTCGCCGAGAAGCTCACCGTCAAGACCATCGTGGGCCAGGTCGCCATGCAGTACTGCATCCCGCTCACCATCGGCCGGGGCTACTCCAGCCTGCCGGCTCGCGCCGGCTTGGTCGAGCGCTACAAGCGGAGTGGCAAGGGCTTGCTGATCCTCGTCATGGTGAGCGACTTCGACCCGGACGGCGAGGAGATCGCGCATTCGTTCGCCCGATCGTTGCGCGATGACTTCGGCGTCGTGGAGCGCCACATCGTTCCGGTGAAGGCCGCGCTCACCGGCGCCCAGGTGGAGGGCTTCCACCTCCCGCGCAACATGGACGCGAAGGCGAGCTCCGCCAACTACCGGAAGTTCGTCGAACGCCACGGCACGGCGGCGTACGAGCTCGAGGCGCTCGCGCCGGAGGACCTGCAGGCGGCGCTGCGGGAGACCATCGACGGTCTGCTCGACGTGCACGCCTTCAACGCAGAGCTGGACGCGGAGCGGAAGGATGCGGTGTTTCTGCAGGGGGTGCGCACGGCGGTCCGTGAGGTTCTGAGTGATCTGGAGCTTTGACCATGACGTCGGCGCAGTTCGTCGCGTGGCTGGAGAAGAAGCTGACCGAACACGGCGTGACCAAGGTCGTGCCCGATCCCGACGCGCTGGCGAGCGCCTACCGGCGGGCGATGTTCCTGCAGGCGGTGGACCGGGCCACGCAGGAGCTGCACCGGCGCATCGCGTCCACGACGATCGACGTACCGGAGGACCTGGCGAGTCGGGTCACGGAGATCCTGACCGAGCACCCGGCACTGAGCTGGGACCGGGCGGTCTGGAAGCTGGCGGAGCAGCCATGACGACCGGCGGACGACCTGAGCGCCGCGCGAGTCCTGCGGCGCCGGACCGACACGGTGCTCGCGCGCCTCGAGATCCAGAAGAACAACCACAGGGGAGGGACGACGCAATGACTGTGGATCACGACACCATCACCATCGATCGGATCGAGTTGAAGACCGCCGGTCCGGAAGCGGCTGAGACCGGCCTCTTGGGCTGGATCTCGTTCCGGTTGAACCGGCGGCTGCAGGTGGACGGCGTGGCGCTGCGGCGCACGGCCGACGGCCGGCCGGCGCTGTCCTTCCCCGCGAAGCGGGACAGTGCCGGCAATCAGCGGTTCTTCGTACGGCCGCTGGATGACGAGACGCGGATCGAGATCGAGCGGCAGGTGTTCGCGGCGTTGGGCCTCGCCGCGTAGCGGATTGAATTCCAAGCTGCCTTGGCCCGGGCGGGCCGGGACAGGAATCCCAGGTGAACTCCGAGAACGCAATCGATGACCGAGGATACGTTCCGGGAAGAGGATGACTTGGGATGGGAACAGTGATGTTGGGGATGACGTTCAGCGATCGCGATCCCGGCGGGATGACGGTGGAGGATCGCCGCGTCGAGATTGCCGGCATCTTGGCGGCCGGATACCTGCGGATTCTCGCGCGGGAAGCCGGGAATCGCCTTGCCGACCTTGCAGCGGAAAGCGCTGATGGGACGAAGACGAAGCGCGTGAAGGAGGTCGCATGACGCGCGAGATGATCAGCGCCGAGATCGAGAGGTTGCGGGCCGCCCCGTACCACGAGCTCGTGGCGCGGTACGTCGACCTGTGGGGTCACCCGCCGCCGATCAAGTCGCGCTCGTACGTCTTCCGGCGGACGGCGTGGAAGCTCCAGGAGCAGGC
>JAFGKN010000492.1 GCA_016928605.1 Planctomycetota bacterium
CCGCAAGGACGACGAGGGGAGGTTCCTCTGGCCCGGCTACGGCGAGAACATGCGCGTGCTCCACTGGATCATCGAGCGCGTCCGCGGCGAGGCCGGCACCGTGGAGAGTCCTCTCGGCCGCACGCCGCGCTACGAGGACATGCTCTGGTCGGGCCTGGAGTTCAGCAAAGATAGCTTTCTGCGCCTCATGGAGGTGGAAAGATCCGAGATGCTCGCAGAAGCTGAAGATCTGAAGAAGTTCCTCGCGAAGTTCGGCGACCGGCTGCCGGAGGAGCTCGCTCGCGAGCGCGACCGGCTCGCCGAGCGAGCTGCCGAGTCGCCGGCGAGGTGGAAACCCGAAGCATGACGATCCTCGAGACAAGCGGGCGGCCGCCCCTCGCCGATGGTGACCGTCTCACCCGGATCGAAGGCCGGCGCGAGCCCGCCGCAGGCCATGGGGCTCCAGCCGTGCCGTGACACCCGAGACCGCCTCTGACAGAAGCCGAGAGCCGGCGGCCCTCGTCGCTCCCGAGTCGCTCATCAATGTCCTGGGGGTGATCTACGTCCACCGGAAGACGAGCGACGGCGGAGACATCTACCTGACGCAGTTCGGCCTCCAGTGGGCCGATCTGCTGGAGGTGGCGAACTGGTACGAGAGGGAGTGGTTCGAGGAGCACCGCGAGCGGCTCCAGGGGACGAGCGCCGTGTACCGGGTGTCGACGAAGGTCGTCGCCGGCCGATCCCTCGAGCTCGTGGTGAAGAACTGCCGCGTGGGCGAGCACGTGCCCGCGGAGACCAAGATCATCATGGAGTTCATCCAGGCGGAGTTCAACAGCCCCTGGGAGGAGTTCTCGCTGGTCATGGAGCTGCGGGAAGGGCGATACGGTCCAAAGGATCTTCGCATCAACACGCAGATTCCCCTCGCCATCTACGTGCCGCCCATTCGCATGCAGACGTGGCAGACGGGTCGCTCGGCATCCAAGATCAACCGCCTCCTCGCCAGGCATCCGGGAATCGATATCGACATCCTCCGCCAGTACAAACTCATCTACGGCTGGATCAAGGGAAAGAACGCCGTGAAGCTGCTGGAGGATGCGGGGTTCGATGACGCGGAGCTCGACCGGTGCCTCGCTCCGATCACGCAGAAATCGATCGCCGACCTCGGGGCGAAGGGATATGCCGTGATCGACATGAAGCCGGACCACGTCATCATCAGCGAGCCGAAGGTCAACGCGCTGGAGTCCCTCGGCGCGCCGACGGAGGAAGCGGCAAGGGAGAAGAAGCTCCGGGCCATCGATGACCTGATGCGCCGCGGCGAGTACTCCGTGGTCGACTACGAGCTCTTGATCCGCACGCCGGAGCATGAGGACGAGGTCAGCCACACCCGCCGGTACTCGTATCTCGAGGAGCAGGCGGACCGATTCCGGGCGAAGCAGATACCGGCCCACCTCAGGGCCGTCGAGATCTTCGGCATCCCCTACATCTTCGGCCACGCGGAGAGCACGGGCGGCAAGCTGTGGGTCGTCGGCCGCAATGCCCATCTCTTCGACTACTTCCTTCCGGAGAGGTGGAGGAAGACCCACTCCTGGAGGCTCTCCAAGAACAACGAGGTCTTCTACACCTTCACGAAGGACTACGTGCACATCGTGTGGAAGACCTCGAGAGTCGGCGAGCTGCCGCCCGAGATTCCCCGCGGCCAGGGTGCACGCTCCATCCCTGAGAAGGGGTTCAACAGCCCGTTCGAAGAGTTCGCCATCGCCGGGTTCCTGAGCCAGAACGGAGTCCCCACGGTCTACGCGCGGGCGATCTACATGACGGGGAGCGAGAAGATCGAGGTCTCCCAGGATCTGAGCCGGTTCGAGTCGCATCGCGACCTGCGCGACCCCGACGGGGATCGCATTCTGCGGGCGGACCGCAACTACATCACGGTGCGGGGCTACTTCAACGGTCCCGACAGCTGGGTCGCGGAGCAGACCGGGAAGCTGTGCCGTCCCATGGACCTCGGGAAGGCCGCGGAGACCGGAGTGCTCCAGCCATCCGCCTGCCGGCGGCTCCGCGACATGACGCTCTCCCGGCTGCGGAACCTCGGCTACGACGGCGGCCTCCTCGACGCCAACGACCTGCTGGTCAGCATGGATCCCCAGGGCCGGATCGTCGAGGACAGCGAGGGCGAGATCGAGGTCCGGATCTGCAACTTCGAGCTGATCCACAAGCTCTGAACCGGCTCGCCGGCTCGCGCGATCGCGTCGACTTCCCCTTCCGCCTCGCCCGCGGCCGCGCAGGAGCGCAGGAGGGCGGCGCCGCATGTCTGCAGCGGATGCAGCCTGCGGACCGCTTCAGCCGCGAGGCCGCCACCGGTAGTGCAGCGTCCTCGCCGCCGCAGGGTGGGTCTCGATCTCGCGGCCGGAGATGATCCCCGATGTCCGCAGCGCGAAGACCGCCGCCACTCCGAAAGCGAAGCCTCCGATGTGCGCCCACCAGGCGACGCCGCCCGCCTGGCTCGACGTTTGCATGGCCCCCTGCAGGAACTGCAGGAGGAACCAGAAGCCGAGGAAGATGGGAGCCGGCAGCACGACGAGCCGGATGATGAAGAAGATCGGGATGACAGCCAGCACCATCGCCCGGGGATAGAGGAGGAAGTACGCGCCCATCACGCCGGCGATGGCGCCGCTCGCGCCGATGGTCGGCACCGTCGAGGCGGCGTTTGCGATGAGGTGCGCCAGGCTCGCCCCCACGCCCGCGATCAGGTAGAAGGCCAGGTACCCGAGATGGCCGAGGCGATCCTCCACGTTGTCGCCGAAGATGAAGAGAAACCACATGTTCCCCAGGAAGTGGAGCCAGCCGCCGTGGAGGAAGATGCAGGTGAGCAGCGTCAGCCAGGGCGGGACGGGCGACTCGGCCACAGGCTGCTGGACGATGACAACCCTCCCGAAGGGTCCTCGCTGCGGCACCGGCACGGTCAACGGCTCGCCGGGCTGCGTCACGCGGCGGGGAATCATCCCGTAGAGCTCGACCAGGCCCTCGCCCGGCCCGGCGGTCTCCTGGAGCTGCAGGAAAAACACGAGGGCGCAGCCGGCGATGATCGCGTAGTTGACGAGCGGCTTGCGGAGCGCGCGGATGTTGTCGCGGATCGGGATCATGGAGCTTCGGGAGTCTCCGCTGGACGGTGACTCGTCGTCGAGCGGCGTGCGCGAGCCACTATCCCCCCGGGCGCCGCCGCCTGTCAAGGAGGCGGCGGCCGGGGGCGGCCTCCTCGACAAGGGCTCAGCTTGCGCACCTGGGGAGACGCGGCGCCTCATCTCCGAGGCCCAGGAAAAAACCCCCTCCGGACCGAAAACCGTCGTCGCATCAGAGGGGGCTGCTGTGGGTGGAGAGTCGCCGGCCGGAGCGGCCGGGCGTCTCGGGTCACCGGGAAGGAGAATGCGCCGCGGAGGTCGCCATGTCTGGATCGCTGAGAACGTTCACCCTCTGTCTCTTCGTCGTCTCTGTCATCTCCGCCGCCGGCCGCTTCTGCCCGGCCGCCAGCCTCAGCGGCGTGACGCCCAGGTACGTCTCGACCGCCGGAGGCACGCCCATCACGGTGACCGGCGAGGGCTTCGTGGCCCGGCACTCCATCCGCGTCGGCGGGAGGTCCGCGACCGATCTCGTACTCGTCGACAGCCGGACGATCACCGCCAGGACGCCCTCCCTGCGGGCCGGGCTCCACTCCGTCGAGCTGATCAACCCCCTCTCTGGCCTTCCGGAGGACATCCTGCGCGATGCGGTCGAGGCCGTGGACTCGCCGGTCCTCGGCTACGTGATGCCCTATCTGGTCGCGACGGGGGGCGGCGACCGCGTCGCCTACCGCGGCGGGCTCTTCCTCGACTCGTACACGCCCGTGCTGCTCGCTCCGGGCATCATCCCCGTCATCGTGCCGCTCACGGGCGTCTCCTTCGTCGATCCCACGCGGATCGACGGAA